>NZ_LR778175.1:752500-1052500 GCF_902810445.1 Candidatus Nitrosacidococcus tergens
AGTTTTAGTAGAATGGATTGGAAAATCCAGCCATAGACGGTGATAGCCCGGTACACGAAAAGGCTTTATTAGTGAATAATGAGTAGAGCGGGACACGAGGTATCCTGTTTGAAGATGGGGGGACCACCCTCCAAGGCTAAATACTACCTACCGACCGATAGTGAACAAGTACCGTGAGGGAAAGGTGAAAAGAACCCTAATTAAGGGAGTGAAATAGAATCTGAAACTATATGCATACAAGCTGTGGGAGCACAATTATTGTGTGACTGCGTACCTTTTGTATAATGGGTCAGCGAGTTATTTTCAGTGGCGAGGTTAACTGCATAAGGGAGCCGAAGGGAAACCGAGTCTGAATAGGGCGTATAGTCGCTGGGAATAGACCCGAAACCGGGCGATCTAGCCATGGCCAGGGTGAAGGTGAGGTAACTCTCACTGGAGGCCCGAACCCACTCCCGTTGAAAAGGTAGGGGATGAGCTGTGGCTAGGAGTGAAAGGCTAATCAAGCTCGGAGATAGCTGGTTCTCCTCGAAAACTATTTAGGTAGTGCCTTATGAATCACTCTTGGGGGTAGAGCACTATTTCGGCTAGGGGGGCATCCCGCCTTACCAAACCGATATAAACTCCGAATACCAAGAAGTGCGATCATAGGAGACACACAGCGGGTGAAAAGGTCCGTTGTGGAGAGGGAAACAGCCCAGACCGCCAGCTAAGGTCCCAAAGTTATTGCTTAGTGGAAAACGATGTGGGAAGGCATAGACAGCCAGGAGGTTGGCTTAGAAGCAGCCATCCTTTAAAGAAAGCGTAATAGCTCACTGGTCGAGTCGGCCTGCGCGGAAGATGTAACGGGGCTAAAGTAATATACCGAAGCTGCGGGTATAGACTTAATTGTTTATACGGTAGAGGAGCGTTCCGTAGGCTGTTGAAGGTGTGCTGAAAGGCATGCTGGAGGTATCGGAAGTGCGAATGCTGACATAAGTAACGATAAAGGGGGTGAGAAACCCCCTCGCCGAAAACCCAAGGGTTCCTGCGCAACGCTAATCGACGCAGGGTGAGTCGGCCCCTAAGGCGAGGCTGAAAAGCGTAGTCGATGGGAAACCGGTTAATATTCCGGTACCTGATATAACTGCGATGGGGTGACGGAGAAGGCTAGGCTAGCTAGGTGTTGGATATCCTAGTTTAAGTGTGTAGGAAGTACTCTTAGGAAAATCCGGGAGTATATAATTCTGAGGCATGATGACGAGCTCTCTGTTAAGAGAGTGAAGTAGTTGATGCCCTGCTTCCAAGAAAAGCCTCTAAGCGATAGGTTATATGAGACCGTACTCTAAACCGACACAGGTGGGTAGGGTGAGAATCCTAAGGCGCTTGAGAGAACTCGGGTGAAGGAACTCGGCAAATTGGCACCGTAACTTCGGGAGAAGGTGTGCCCCTGGTACGTGAAGGGCTATACGCTTGGAGCGGAGAGGGGTTGCAGTGACCAGGTAGCTGCGACTGTTTACTAAAAACACAGCACTCTGCAAACTCGAAAGAGGAAGTATAGGGTGTGACGCCTGCCCGGTGCCGGAAGGTTAAATGATGGGGTTAGCTGCAAGGCGAAGCTCTTGATTGAAGCCCCGGTAAACGGCGGCCGTAACTATAACGGTCCTAAGGTAGCGAAATTCCTTGTCGGGTAAGTTCCGACCTGCACGAATGGCGTAACGATGGCTACACTGTCTCCACCCGAGACTCAGTGAAATTGAATTTGCTGTGAAGATGCAGTATACCTGCGGCAAGACGGAAAGACCCCGTGAACCTTTACTATAGCTTTACACTGGATTTTGAATCTTCTTGTGTAGGATAGGTGGGAGACTGAGAAACTAGGGCGCTAGTTCTAGTGGAGTTGTCCTTGAAATACCACCCTGGAATATTCGAAGTTCTAACCTAGGTCCGTGATCCGGATTGGGGACAGTGTATGGTGGGTAGTTTGACTGGGGCGGTCTCCTCCCAAAGAGTAACGGAGGAGCACGAAGGTACCCTCAGCGCGGTCGGAAATCGCGTGGTGCGTGCAAAGGCAAAAGGGTGCTTGACTGCGAGACGGACAGGTCGAGCAGGGTCGAAAGACGGTCTTAGTGATCCGGTGGTTCTGTGTGGAAGGGCCATCGCTCAACGAATAAAAGGTACTCCGGGGATAACAGGCTGATACCGCCCAAGAGTTCATATCGACGGCGGTGTTTGGCACCTCGATGTCGGCTCATCACATCCTGGGGCTGTAGCCGGTCCCAAGGGTATGGCTGTTCGCCATTTAAAGTGGTACGCGAGCTGGGTTTAGAACGTCGTGAGACAGTTCGGTCCCTATCTGCCGTAGGCGTTGGAGATTTGAGAGGGGCTGCTCCTAGTACGAGAGGACCGGAGTGGACGAACCTCTGGTGTTCCGGTTGTCACGCCAGTGGCATTGCCGGGTAGCTATGTTCGGAAGGGATAACCGCTGAAAGCATCTAAGCGGGAAGCCTGCCTCAAGATGAGATCTCCCTGAACCTTAAAGGTTCCTAAAGGGCCGTTGAAGACGACAACGTTGATAGGTGGGGTGTGGAAGTGCAGTAATGTATGAAGCTAACCCATACTAATCGCCCGTGAGGCTTGACTATATAACACCCAAGCAAGTTTGGTATATTGATTAAGGTTTCTAATTTCTTAAGTTTTCTCGATTTTATAGTTTTTTAGTTTTTGCCTGGTGGCCATGGCAAGTAGGTCCCACCCGATCCCATCTCGAACTCGGAAGTGAAACTGCTTAGCGCCGATGATAGTGTGGGGTTACCCATGTGAAAGTAGGTCACTGCCAGGCATTTATTTTTTATGCAACTCCCTTAGCATATCGATATAATTTATGTTAAGGGATTTTTTTTGCCTGCTTTTATGGTATCTGATAGCTATCCTAACATTCCTGGAAATCTAATTTCTCCTTTTTGTTGGCGAAATCTTCTTACTTTTATTTTCTCTTATCATCGATCCTCTTTTTTCTTTGCTCAGCTTATCGCTCTATGTTCTGCTCTTCTCTCAGCTCCTATCCCTCTGCTCATGCCTACCCTGGTTGATGAAGTACTTCTAGAAAAGGAGGGAGTAGTTGTTAGTACGATTAACTATATTTCCCCTTCTCAATGGCATAGTCCTATCCTTTATATTACATTTATTACTGCTCTTGTACTCCTGCTGCGAATAGGCTCTTTACTGCTCAATATATGGCAAGTACGACAGTTTACTTATATTTCTAAAAATATCATTTACCATATGCGTTTAAAGTTATTAACTCATTTACAACAGGTTTCATTAAGTGAGTATGATACCTTGGGCAGTGGTACTGTTGCCTCTCATTTTACTGTTGATTTAGAAACAGTAGATCAATTTATAAATACTACAATTAGTAAGTTTACAGTTGCTCTGCTTACTATTATAGGAGTTGCTTTTATTCTGCTATGGATTAATTGGTGGCTTGGATTATTTATTTTATTTATGAATCCATTAGTAATTTATTTCACCGTAATTTTTAGTAAAAAAGTAAAACACTGGAAGATAAAAGAGAATACTGCTTATGAAGTTTTTCAGAATGCACTTACTGAAACTCTAGATTCTATTCAACAGATTAGAGCAGCTAATCGGGAGAAGTATTATGTCCAAGCATTGATAAATTTAGCTAATGATATACGAAACTACTCTACTGCTTATACATGGAAAAATGAAATGTCTAATCGCTTATCTTTTTTAATTTTTTTATGTAGTGTAGAGATATTTCGAGCAACTGCAATGATTTTAGTTGTATTCTCCGATCTTAGTATTGGGCAAATGTTTGCTATATTTAGTTATTTATGGTTTATGATGGCCCCAGTGCAAGAAATAGTAAATATTCGTTATGCATTTGCCAGTGCTACAGGTGCTTTAACAAGAATTAATAAGCTTTTAACTCTAAAAAATGATCCATATCACCCATGTACTAAAGATATATTTATAGATAAAAAAACAGTTAGTATAGCTTTGAAAAATTTATGTTTTTCATACCCTACTAGTAGTTCTCAAATATTTAATCATGCTAATTTAAACATTAACGCTGGAGAAAAAATCGCTCTTATTGGTATGAGCGGTGAAGGTAAAAGTACGCTTACTCAAATTTTACTAGGGCTATATTATCCCCAATCAGGAGAGGTACTTTTTGATGGAATTTCGATTGCAAAAATTGGTTTGGAGATAACTCGTAATAATGTAGCTGCGGTACTACAACACCCCGCATTATTTAATGATACAGTTCGTGCTAACCTTGCTCTAGGTAGGGATATACCAGATGACCAGCTTTGGCAAGCACTAACTATTGCCCAATTAAGGGAAACTATAATTAATATGGATCATGGGTTAGATACCTTAGTGGGACGACAAGGAACTAAATTATCTGGTGGGCAAAAACAGCGTTTAGCTATTGCACGAATGGTTGTAGCCAACCCTAAAGTAGTGATTTTAGATGAAGCAACTTCTGCTTTAGATATGGAAACAGAAGGAAAGTTATATCAAGCTCTATTTAAGTTTTTAAGTGGACGTACCACGATTATTATTACTCACCGTCTAAATATAATAAGACAAGTAGATAAAGTGTATATGGTTGATAATGGTTCAATTATTGAGGTAACTCACTTTGATAATCTTAAAAATAGCAATGATCTATTACCTAGCTTAAGCGTAGTGTAGTCCTTAATAAGTTTGGTGCCGAGGGCGAGACTCGAACTCGCACAGTGTCACCACTACCAGATTTTGAGTCTGGCGCGTCTACCAATTTCGCCACCCCGGCTTCAGCTACATTATAGCTAAATTTATACTAATTTAAGAAAAAAATTTCTAAAACTAAAATATGAATTTTAGCGAATGCATGCAGCTTGATGATTTTTCCTATGATCTTCCAAAAGAGCTTATTGCTAACTATCCATCTTATCAGAGAGGCCAAAGTCGATTGTTATTTTTAAATAATCGATCTGGAAAGATAGAAGATCGTTGGTTTACTGATCTGTTTGATTTGCTTACTGAAAGAGATTTACTCGTTCTTAACGATACCAAAGTCATTCCTGCTCGCTTTCTCGGGGTGAAGGATAGCGGAGGAAAAATTGAAGTAGTTATTGAACGTATTTTAGATGATCATAGTGTACTAGCTCACATTCGTTCCAATAAACCATTAAAAATAGGAAAGCGTTTATTACTGGAAAAATGGATAGAGGCAATCGTTATAGAAAAGAAAGATGATTTGTTTAAATTACATTTTTTGAATGCCCAACCTATTTCTGAAATGCTAGAAATATCAGGGCGTATCCCTCTCCCTCCTTATATTCAAAGAGAAGTAGAGAAAATAGATAAAGATCGTTATCAGACAGTTTATGCTACTCACCTAGGTGCAATTGCTGCACCTACTGCAGGTCTTCATTTTGACCATATCTTATTAGATCGACTTAAAAGTAAAGGAGTTAATCTAGGATATATTACGCTCCATGTTGGTTCGGGCACATTTCAGCCAGTACGAGCAGAGCATATTACGAAACATCAAATGCACTCAGAGTATATTCAGGTTTCAGATCAAGTGTGTACACAAATCCAAAATACTAAAAAACGAGGAGGGCGAGTCATAGCAGTAGGTACCACTACTGTGCGAGCCTTAGAAAGTGCTGCTGCGTTAGGTACCATAACACCTTATGAAGGAGAAACTAATATCTTTATTTTTCCAAGCTATAAGTTTCGCTGTGTAGATGGTATCGTAACTAACTTTCATCTACCTAAAAGTACACTACTTATGCTGGTGTGTGCCTTTGCAGGTCATGAGCAAGTATTTTCTGCTTACCAACATGCAATAAAGAGTCGCTATCGCTTTTTTAGCTACGGTGATGCAATGTTTATTGCCGATATGTAGCATATATATTTTAACTTATGCTACTTGATCAGATTCGTATCGTTTTAGTTTCTACTACCCATCCAGGCAATATTGGTGCAGCTGCTCGGGCTATGCATACCATGGGATTATCCCAATTGTATCTAGTTATTCCAAAAAATTTTCCTTCAGATGTTGCTACTGCTCGATCTTCAGGTGCTAACCATTTGCTAGAACAAGCTAAAGTATTTCCTAATTTAATAGAAGCTATTTCAGACTGTCAAGTAGTGTATGGATTAAGTGCTAGAACAAGAAATATGCTCTATCCAAGCATGGATTCTAGAGCCTGCGGAATCCAAGTAGCTACTGAGATAACACAAGGAAAAAAAATAGCTATTGTATTTGGTAGTGAGCGAATAGGGTTAGAAAATAGAGAATTAGACTATTGTAACTACTTAGTTCAAATCCCAAGCAATCTATACTATAGCTCTCTTAATTTAGCAGCTGCAGTGCAAGTTATAGCTTACGAAATCCATATGGCACACTACTTAAGCGTTAATGAAATCGATACTTTTCATACCGATTCTCCTTTGAGCACAGTAAGCGATTTAGAAAATCTTTTTCATCACCTAGAAAAAGTACTAATCGCACTCCATTTCTTAGATCCTAATAAACCTAAGTTTTTAATGCGTCGCCTACGTCGGCTATTCCTTCGAATAGCCCTAGATTCTAGAGAAGTTAATATTTTAAGGGGAATTTTGACTGCTATTGAAAAAATGATCGCTTAAAATAGTTAATTGATTTATATTAAATACATGTTTACTCGAATTCGTGAAGAAATAAATTGTATTTTTGATCGAGATCCGGCTGCACGAAGCATTTTCGAAGTTATTACTACTTACCCAGGATTCCATGCAAATTTATGGCATAGGATCAGCCATCGTTTGTGGAATTTAAATATACGATGGCTTGCTCGATTTATTTCTACATTCAGTCGTTGGTTAACAGGGATTGAAATTCATCCCGGAGCAAGAATTGGACGGAGATTTTTTATTGACCATGGTATGGGGGTAGTCATTGGAGAAACTGCTGAAATTGGTGATGATTGCACTCTTTATCATGGTGTTACTTTAGGAGGGACAAGCTGGCAAAAAGGAAAACGTCATCCTACTTTAGGAAATAATGTCATTGTAGGAGCAGGCGCCCAAGTATTAGGACCAATTGATATTGGCAATGGAGTACGAATAGGTTCTAATACCGTAGTAGTTAAGAGTGTCCCAGAAAATGCTACAGTAATAGGTATTCCTGGGCATATTTTGAACTCAAAAGAGCATCAAAAAATAAAGCAACAGATAGCTATGAAACACATAGGTTTTGAAGCTTATGGTGCAATACCTAATAGTCCAGATCCTCTAGAGCGCACAATTAATGACTTAATCGCTCATATCCATAGTCTAGACAATCGCATTGAACAAATGGCAACAATAATTCAAAGACTAAATAAACTTATTCCTGAAGAATATTTAGGTTTTATTGATCTAGCAGAAAGTAATATTGATAAAAATAACTTAAAAAAACAGGAAAGAAGATAGCAATATGGCAGCAATTTATCTTGATCACAATGCGGGAGCACCACTAGATAAGCGGGTTTTAGAGGCAATGCTGCCTTACCTTAAAGAGCAGCAAGGTAATCCCTCTAGTGTACATAGATATGGTCGTATTGCTAAAGAGGCTATAGAACATGCTCGTATACAGATAGCTAATTTAATTCATGCAGAGCCTTCTCAAATTATCTTCACAAGTGGCGGCACTGAAGCGAATAATTTAGCTTTATTTGGAACAGTTAAATTTAATTCATGCGATCGTTTAATTGTAAGTGGAATAGAGCATTCTTCTATTTTAGAGCCTACTTATTCTCTACAAATACAGGGGCTTGAAGCTGCTGAAATTAAACCAAATTGTGACGGAAAAATCACACTTGATAGTTTAAAGGGTATGGAATGCAAAGCTAATCAACTTGTATCTATACTTTGGGCAAGTAATGAAACAGGCGTATTGCAAGACATTCCTCAATTGAGCCAATATGTTCAATCTTGTCATGGAATATTTCATACAGATGCGGTACAGGCTATTGGAAAAATACCTATTAATTTTTCTGAAAATAATATTCATTTAATGAGTATCTCTGCCCATAAAATGGGTGGACCTAAAGGAGTGGGGGCACTAGTTATTGATAGTGCTTTAGATATTGATTCTATTTTATTTGGTGGAGGACAAGAGAGAGGGTTGCGTAGTGGCACAGAAAATGTAGCAGCTATTGTAGGGTTTGGGAAAGCGGCAGAAATTGCAAATGAAGAGCTAACCCAACGAATGGATACTTGGTATTCCTTAAGATCGTATCTAGAATATGAGCTACGAAGAGAATTGCCGGATATTATTATTTTTAGCGAAAAAGTAGAGAGGTTACCTAATACTATATTTTTTTCCTTTCCTGGTATTGAGGGAGAAACTTTACTAATGGCTCTAGATAAAGTAGGTATCGCCGTTTCTAGCGGCTCTGCCTGCGATAGTAACGGACATCAACCAAGCCACGTACTTTTGGCTATGGGAGTTGATCCTACTCTAGCTCAAGGTGCAATTCGAGTAAGTATTGGTGCAGGTAATACCTTAGATCAAATAAATAAATTTATTTTAGTGCTAAAACGAGAGATAGAAAATTTTAAGAAAATACTCATTCGTAATTGAAGCTTACGTAAATGCAGGCTGAACCCTTAACCAAAAAGCCCCGATTTATCGGGGCTTTTCAACTAAATTAAAAATTAAAGCTACTGTCTATTACCGCTTAGTGCACTTAGAATTTGCAATAAACTAAGAAATAAATTATAAATTGCTACATATAGGGTGACTGTAGCCATAATATAATTAGTTTCTCCTCCATTAACCATCAGACTTGTTTGAAATAAAATGTAACCTGACATAAGTAGGATAAACATAGCTGAAACGCCTAAAGATAAAGCTGGTATATGGAAAAACATAGCACCTAATCCTGCGAGAAAGGCAACTAGCATGCCTACCATTAAAAATCCACCAATAAAGCTAAAATCTTTCTTAGTAGTTACCGCGTAGGCTGATAAACCTAAAAATATTAGACCAGTCCCGCCAAGGGCAAACATTACAGTTTCATGTCCATTAGGTAAATGGAGATAAAAACTGATAATAGGTCCTAGGGTATAACCCATAAAGCCTGTGAGAGCAAAAATTGCTGCTAGCCCCCATACACTGTTACGTAACGCATTAGTTAAAAATAATAGACCAAAATAACCTATCATTGTAATTGCCCAATGCATTGGCGGAGCCTGAGTTATCATAGCGATCCCAGCAGTAACTCCACTAAACAATAATGTAGTAGCGAGGAGCATATAAGTATTACGCAACATTTTATTAGTTGCTAATACTGAGGGCATCACTGCTTGCGTAGCCATTTGATTCATTTGATTATCATTCATACTTATTAAGAATCCTCTCAAATCACTATATATATCTATGAAATATACTACTCAGACATTGAAGTAAGTACATTAGTTCTTAAATTGCTTGAAATTAAGTATATCAAGAAATAAATGTATTAAATATAGCTTTGATCTTTAGGTATATTTAGAGTGATGCGTATCGTAAATTACAGTCTTTTTCCGTATAATACTTTTAAGGTTTAAAGAGGAAGAGTGGCCGAGTGGTTGAAGGCACCGGTCTTGAAAACCGGCAATGGGTAAAACCATTCATGGGTTCAAATCCCATCTCTTCCGCCATTTTTCTGTTTAAACTAGATTTTCAATTTGATGGAGTCAATAGTGGAAACAAGAAATCAAATTACCCAAGATCCCCGTTGGTTCTCACTCACTATAAGGGACTCAAATGCTGATGGAAGCTTTGTTTATTCTGTAAAAACAACTAAAGTCTACTGTTTACCCTCTTGCCCATCCCCTATTTCTAGTCCAGAAAATGTTAGTTTCTATCGAAACTATAAGGAAGCAGAGCGGGCTGGATTTCGTCCATGTAAACGATGTAATCCAAGGGATTATTTATTATCAAACAAAAATAGGGTAGTAAAAATTGTTTTTGGAGTGCAAAAATCTTCATTGGGTTGGGTTTTAGCTGCTCAACGTACAGGAAAGAAAGGTGTTTGTGCCGTTTTATTTGGAGAAACCCAAGATAAGCTTATTGTCGATCTTCAAACTTATTTTCCAGCTGCTCAGCTAGTTAATAATGCGGCTGTATTTGATGAAGTGTTTAAAAAAATAATAGCCTCAATTGAAGATCCTACAGTTCAGCTTAATATTCCTTTAGATATACAAGGTACTGAATTTCAACAACGCGTTTGGCATACCCTATGTCACATACCATTAGGGGAAACTTGGAGTTACACTAAGGTTGCAACGCATCTTGGATTACCCGCTAAATCTGCAAGAGCCGTTGCGGGGGCTTGTGCAGCAAATAAAATAGCGATTGCTATTCCTTGTCATCGTGTGGTTCGTAGTAATGGAAATTTATCTGGTTATCGTTGGGGAATAGATCGCAAACGTACATTACTCCACCAAGAAAATATTTGTTCAAAAAACAAAAGAAATCTGCTCCGCAATGAACCTATTTGAAGATAGGTAATCCATTTATAGTACATTGCTTACTAAAAGATAATTTAACTCTTAAACTAGAAATAGAGAGATTTATCTAATTATATTAGATTTAGAGGATACTTAATGCATGAATGCTTTATTGAAAAAATACCAAAAGATAAATTTTTTACTACTCGCTTACTTCTTAATCGTAATACTACCTTTCGCCCTGTTAGGAAAGACTGTATCTGCAGAAGTAGTTTATCAAATGGATTTTACTCAGCAACCCGAT
This sequence comes from Candidatus Nitrosacidococcus tergens, assembly GCF_902810445.1. Classification (NCBI taxonomy): domain Bacteria; kingdom Pseudomonadati; phylum Pseudomonadota; class Gammaproteobacteria; order Chromatiales; family Chromatiaceae; genus Candidatus Nitrosacidicoccus; species Candidatus Nitrosacidicoccus tergens. The sequence continues at coordinate 763,269 of NZ_LR778175.1, forward strand.
GGTGATGCAATACCTTGGTTAGAGAAGCATGGGTTCGAATTTCAGCTAGGAGCTAAAAAGCTAAATCCTAGATTTGAAAATCATAAATTAGTAATTAGTACTAGTAATGAAGAAGCAGGGCTTTTCATTAAAGAAATCAATGTAAAAAATGCAAAATACATTAAGATAAAGTGGGGTGTAGATAAATATCCTGAAGGAGCAAGTTGGGATGATGGAATTTATCGAGTACCTATTGCAGTTATGGTTTCTTTCGGAAAGCAGAAAGTAGATAGTGGTTCAGTAGTTTTACCTAATTCTCCTTATTTTATTGGTTTGTTTCTTGGAGAGAAAGATCAAGAAGAATATGCCTATACAGGAAAATATTATCAAAAAGGAGGACGTTATTTCTGTGCTTTAAGTGGTGGTACTACTGAAAAAACAGTAACTACTATGTTTAATCTTGATGAAGCGTTTAAAGAACAATTTAAGAAAGGTCGGGTGCCATTTATTAGTAGCTTTAGCTTCCAAATGAATACCAAAGATACTCAAGGAGAAGCAGAAGCATTTATCGAGAGCATAGAATTCCTTACTGATATGGGATAATTCATAAAGGTAATTTTATTATATAGCATTCACTAAAATACGAAGAAGAACAAAGCAGAATGTCTAATAGTTTTGATACCCAATCTTTTTTAAAAGTAGGGGATAAGTCCTATAGGATTTTTTCTCTAAACCCTCTAAAACAACAGGGATACGATATAGATCGGTTCCCTTATACTTTAAAAATTCTGCTAGAAAACCTTCTTCGTACCGAAGATGGTATTAATACCACCCAGAGTAATATTGAAGCTCTATTAAATTGGAACCCCAAAGTAGAATCTAATACGGAGGTTTGTTTTACTCCTGCTCGGGTATTAATGCAAGATTTTACCGGAGTACCTGCGGTGGTAGATTTGGCTGCCATGCGGGATGCAATGAAAAGTCTGGGTGGAAACCCAAACCGGATTAATCCTTTATCCCCTGTGGATTTAGTCATTGATCATTCCGTCATGGTGGATTACTTTGGTAATCAGAGTGCTTTAATTCAAAATATAGAAAAAGAGTATGCCCGCAACCAAGAGCGCTATGAGTTTCTACGCTGGGGGCAATACGCTTTTTCTAACTTCCGAGTTGTACCTCCCGGAACTGGGATCATTCATCAAGTTAACCTTGAGTATTTAGCTACTATAGTTTTTACTCATAATAAAGACGGAATATTTCAAGCTTATCCAGATTCTTTAGTAGGCACGGATTCCCATACTACCATGATTAATGGTTTAGGGGTATTAGGTTGGGGTGTGGGTGGAATAGAAGCAGAAGCTGCAATGCTTGGTCAGCCTCTCTCTTTGCTTATTCCTCAAGTGATTGGTATTAAATTATCCGGAAAAATCCCCGAGGGATCTACCGCAACAGACCTAGTACTTACTATTACTGAGCTACTAAGGAGAAAAGGAGTAGTAGGAAGATTTGTTGAATTTTTTGGTAATGGGTTAAATAATCTTTCTTTAGCTGATCGGGCAACTATTTCTAATATGGCCCCTGAGTATGGAGCTACTTGTAGTGTTTTTCCGATTGACTATGAAACTATAAATTATCTAAAGCTGACAGGGCGCCCAAATGAAACTATTGCTTTAGTAGAATCCTATGCTCAAGAACAAGGGTTGTGGTATCAGGAAGGTAAACGACCTGCAGATTATACAGAAATCATCGAATTAGATATGGGCTCTATTGAGCCTTGTGTCGCTGGACCAAAACGCCCCCAAGATCGAGTCTCCATAAAAAATACTAAAGTAGCTTTTCCCTCCGCTACTTTAGATAAACCTAGAGAAGGTAAGGTTCTGTTACATGGAGAAAGTATTTCTCTTAAAGATGGAGCCATTGTTATTGCAGCAATTACAAGCTGCACTAATACCTCTAACCCTGATTTACTCATTGCCGCAGGATTACTTGCAAAAAAAGCTTATGATCTTGGTTTAAAGGCGCAACCTTGGGTAAAAACTTCTTTTGCTCCAGGATCTCAAGTAGTGCCAGCTTACCTAGAAGAAGCAGGATTAATGGAGTTTTTTAATAAGCTAGGATTTAATATTGTAGGGTTTGGTTGTACTACCTGTATTGGTAATTCTGGGCCTCTACCAGAAATTATAAGTAAAGCGATTAAAGATAATCAATTAACAGTAGCATCTATCTTATCAGGGAATAGGAATTTCGAAGGGAGAATTCATGCAGAGATTCAAACCAATTGGCTAACTTCTCCTCCCTTAGTCATTGCTTATGCACTTGCTGGCTATATTACTATTGATTTAACCTCGGAACCTTTAGGAAAAGATAGAAGGGGTCATGATGTATATTTAAAGGATATTTGGCCTACCAGACAGGAGATTATCCAAGTTACCCAACTGAGTGTAAAGAATACGTTATTTCATCAGGAATATTCTAATGTATTCAAAGGTGCTGATCGCTGGCAGCAAATAAAAATTGCTGAGGATAAAAATTACCATTGGAATCCCTCTAGTTATATTGCTCATCCACCCTATTTTGAGCATATGGGCATGGAAGTACCAGATATATCCAGGGTTGTAGATGCACGCTGTTTAGTAATGGTAGGAAATTCAGTGACTACTGATCATATTTCTCCTGCCGGATCTATTCCAGTAAATAGTCCAGCAGGTCAATATCTACTGCATCAAGGAGTAACTCCTGAAGAGTTTAATTCTTATGGTGCTCGTAGAGGTAATCACCACGTAATGATTCGTGGTACGTTTGCTAATGTAAGATTAAAAAATCAGCTTGCTCCAAATACCGAAGGGGGATGGACCACCTATATACCCTCAAATCAAGTAATGAGTATTTTTGATGCAGCTGAAAAATATTGTGCGGAAAAAGTACCACTTATTGTGATCGCTGGAAAAGAGTATGGTACCGGATCTAGCCGTGATTGGGCAGCAAAAGGTGTTTATTTGCTAGGAATAAAAGCAGTCATCGCAGAGAGTTTTGAGCGAATACACCGCTCCAATCTTGTAGGATTTGGAGTGCTACCTCTGCAGTTTGAGTCAGGAGAAAATGCTGCCGCTTTAGGGTTAACCGGTAAGGAAAAATTTTCAATAGCAATACCTACAAAAGAAAGCAAAACAGTTAAGGTCACTGTTTTTGACGATATTCAAAATAAGGAAATTACATTCAATACCTTAGTACGTATTGATACTCCTAAGGAATGGGATTATTTCCGAAATGGAGGAATATTACACTATGTACTTAGAAATCTAGCTACAGATTCCTAGAATTTTAATTAAAACGATAGCAACAACTGCAGCTATAGAAGCAACACTGGTAAGTGTTATTGCTATCCAAAAAGCAATGTTTATCCTTCTATTTTTTATCTGGCTATTTTGGCGATCTTGTTCTAATAAATCTTTAATTTTTTCTTGTAAAGTATATCCTTCCTTAATTAAATCTTGAGTTAAGGATTTTATTTGGTTTTGGTAGTCACTAGTAAACAACTCCAGCCGATTTCTAGTTTGCTCTATATTTTTAGTAACCTCAGTAGTATAGCTTTTAAGCACTACATCATGTACAGCCAATACTGCGAGTATAGGATCGTCCTTAGTTAAGAGAATATCGAACTCTTTAGCAACTATCTGAATAATTTCATCTTGATTTAGACTCATTACCACTATTCACTAGCAGCCTTGCTTCTTTTTCTTATTCTCCTGGGAGGTGGTTCGTTACCAGAATCTGATTTATTTGTCGTAGATGCAGTCACTCCTAAAACGGGATTCATTTGATCAAAAAGAATTTTCTTCATCATTTTAAGACGATGCTTAGACATTAGCTTAAACTGATCGGATTTTATTGCCTGCTCAAAAGTCATCCTGCTTTCTAGCATTTGCTGCATATCTTCCCCAAAAGTAGCTCCGCTATTACGAGGAATATTTATAATCCCTGCGACTCTATCTTTATGATCTTGATAGACCTTCATTTTTTCAAAGGTTTTATCTTCTTTTTCAATATTGCCGAAGTACTGATTAAGCCAAACAATAATCTTAGCGGATTCCGGAAATTGGCGGGCTAATGAGTCAAAACCGGAAAGGGTATCCATAAGAGATTGCCCACCAGTAATTACTGGATGAATAAAAATTTCATGACCCATCTCGTGGAGCATCTCTATTGCCTCATTTTCAATTAAATATGAAGAGAGAGGAATAAAACTTGATGAACCGTTATCTATAACAATTTCCGAGTTTCTATTTTCTGTAATGATCTCAATGAGACGATCAAATTCCCGCTCATCAATCGTATTATCTTTAAGTAATTCCACTCTTTCTACTGGAAAGGCACTATATCCGGTAAAGGTAGCATTAACTGGATCAGTATCGATACATACTAAAGAAATACCATTCCCTTGTCGGTGTTGTGCTATGAGTGCTGATACTAAGCTCTTACCAACTCCACCTTTTCCCTGTAAGGTAAAATGTGCTTTTGCCATGTTATTCTCTTCTAAATAAGTTCTTCTAAACTTTTACCCCTTGCGTTAAACTCAAAGCGTTTTTTCTTTCGCTGTTTTACTCTCTTTTGCACTGCCTTTATCTCATGGGGAACATAGCTAGCACTCTGTTCATTTTCTTTTATAGAAAGTTTCATATAGCTCATGAAAGTACGGTATTGAATAGATAAAATACCTTGTTGATAAAGTATCATCCAAACTTCTTTTGCAGTACATCCACTTTCTAGAGCTTGTTGGATTTCATTATATTTAGCTAAAAATATCTGGCGACCGCTCATTTGCTGGTAAACATTTGCTTTTTGCTTCAGTTTACTAGGAATCATTACTTTATCCTACTTTAAAAATCAATTACACTAGCTTTGGTTTGTCTATACCGGAAGGAAATATCCTAACATAATAAAAGAGTACCTAGCACTAATATCTGAACTTATCTACTATATGAAACTAGATTAGAAAAGTACTTCACTAAACTCTTTTAATAAACAATACTCTTTAAAAAAAGTAGTTTATCATAGATTTTTCAAGAAAATAATTAGTTATATTCTATATTCTTAAGGTGTCATGCATTATTATTTTATTTAGTAGATTAGGAGTGCTAAGATAACAATTTTTTATATTCTTACTTTTGCTTGTGTTGTTATTTCTGCATTTTATTTGCTATTTGCGATATATCAGGTCAATATTTTTTCAATGCAGAAATGGACACCACTAGATGTGTACCCTTCAGTTACACTATTGAAACCTATTTGCGGTCTTGATGTAGAGCTATATGAAAATCTTCGCTCCTTCTGCAATCAAGATTACCCTGAATATCAAATTATATTTGGTGTTGCAGATCCAAAAGATCCTGCTATCTCTATTGTGGAGAGGTTACTAAAAGAATTTTCTCATTTAGATTTAGAGTTAGTTATAGATAACAGAGTATATGGTACTAACCCTAAGGTGAGTAACCTGATTAATATGTACCCTTATGCTAAACATGATTATTTAATCATGGCTGATAGTGATATGCGGGTTGATCCTACTTATTTAAGCAAGATAATTTCTCCTTTTAAAAATCCCAAAATTGGGGCAATTACTTGCTTATATATAGGGGTTCCTATTGGGGGAATTGCATCCCAGCTAGGTGCTATATTTATTAATGAATGGTTTTTGCCTTGTGTGCTTGCTACCAATGCTATACAAAAAATCAGATACTGCTTTGGTCCAACTATGGGAGTTCGCCGTGATATTTTAGAGAAAATTGGTGGGTTCCATAAACTCTCCTCTTATCTAGCTGATGATTACATATTAGGGAAGTTAGTTTCAGAGCTAGGTTATCAAGTTTATCTAGTACCATACTTAGTACAAGATATTATTAAGGAGTCTAGCTTAAAGAGTTTATTTTTCCATGAGCTACGCTGGGCAAGAACTATATATAGTGTTCAGCCAGTAGGTCACTTTTTCTCTGTAGTCAGTAATGTTATACCTATAGCCTTATTGTTTCTGATTGCTGCCCCTTCTCTTTCCTATGGATTAATTGCAGTTAGTATTATTTTAATTTTAAGATTACTAATGCACTATGTTATCCAGCATAAATTTAGGGTAAATACTCGCTATGCTGATCGCTTCTGGTTAATATTTTTTCGAGAAATATTTAGTTTTGTAGTATGGGGAATCAGTTTCTTTGGTCGAGAAGTATCTTGGCGTCATCGTACTTTTTCAGTTAAAGCCAACAATCAATTAGCATTTAAGGAGACCCAGAATATATGATGAAGACTCTATTCCTTAATCCTCCCTCTTTTGAAGGATTTGATGGTGGAGCAGGTTCAAGATATCAAGCACGGCGAGAAATTAGATCCTTTTGGTATCCTACTTGGCTTGCACAACCTGCAGCACTTATACCTGAGAGCAAATTAATAGATGCACCTGCCAGAGAGTTATCTTTGCAAGATATTTTACCATTAGTAAACGACTATGAATTAGTCATATTACATACTAGTACACCATCTTTTAATAATGATGTAAAAGTGGCCGAGTCTTTAAAAGAGGCTAATCCTAAGCTCAAAATAGGACTCGTAGGTGCTCATGTAGCCGTTAACCCTGAACCTTCAGTACTTGCTTCTTCTGCTATTGATTTTATTGCTCGCAATGAGTTTGACTATACCATTCAAGAAGTTGCTCAAGGTCATCCACTGGAAACTATTAATGGTCTTAGTTATAAGGTTGATGGAAAAGCAATTCATAATCCCGAGCGAGCATTAATTGCAAATATGGATGATCTTCCTTCAGTAATTGATGTATATAAACGGGATTTAGTGATTGAAGATTATTTTATTGGCTACCTAGAACATCCTTATGTTTCTTTTTATACAGGTCGTGGCTGTAAATCTCATTGTACTTTTTGTCTTTGGCCTCAGACTATTGGCGGGCACAAATATCGTACTCGTAGCCCTGAAGTAGTCGCTGAAGAAGTAGCAAAAATTCAGCGTTACTTTCCACAAGTCAAAGAGGTATTTTTTGACGATGATACTTTCACCGATGATAAAACTCGTACTGAAGAAACTGCACGTCTATTAGGAAAGTTAGGGGTCACTTGGTCTTGCAATGCAAAAGCGAATGTTCCCTATGAAACCTTAAAAATCATGAAGGATAATGGGTTACGGTTATTGCTTGTAGGTTACGAAACGGGTAGTCAGCAAATTTTACTAAACATAAAAAAAGGGATGAAGGTAGAATTTGCTCGTCGCTTTACGGCAGATTGCCATAAGCTAGGTATCAAAATCCATGGTACCTTTATTGTGGGCTTACCAGGAGAAACTCGAGAAACTATTCAAGAGACTATCCGCTTTGCTCAAGAAATTAATCCTCATACTATTCAAGTATCCCTTGCGGCTGCTTATCCAGGAACTTTTTTATATCGCCAAGCAAAAGAAAACGGTTGGCTACGAGAGAATAACCAAGGGTTAGTTGCAGATAATGGACTACAAATTAGCTCATTAGAATATCCCCATCTTTCCCACGAAGAAATTTTTAATGGACTCTCTGAGTTTTACAAACGTTTTTATTTTCGCCCTAAAAAAATTGGAGAAATTACCTGGGAAATGCTCCACAGTTGGGAAATGACAAAGCGTCGTATGAGAGAGGCAGCAGAGTTTTTTCGCTTTCTGGGTCAAAGAGAAGATAGTGCATGAAGCAACTCATCATCACTGGAGATGATTTTGGTCTTTGCTCATCTGTAAATGAAGCAATTGAGCAAGCCCATTGCCAAGGAATACTTACCACCGCAAGTTTGATGATGGGTGAAGCTGGTACTCAGGATGCGATATATCGTGCCTATAGATTATCTACCCTAAAAATTGGGTTACATATTACGGTAGTAGACGGAACCCCTGTATTACCCTTACAGATGATTCCTGATCTAGTAGGAGAGAATAGATGTTTTCGTGACCAATTATTTAAATCTGGGATTCGTTTTTATTTTCTACCTAAAGTGCGTAAACAATTAGAGAATGAAATTAGAGCACAATTTGAAGCTTTTGCAGCTACAGGATTACCTCTTGACCATGTCAATAGTCATCATCATATGCATTTGCATCCTACTGTACTCCAAATTATTCTCAAAGTAGGGCAAGAATTTGGAGTACGTGCAATTCGTCTTCCCTATGAGCCTATTTTCACAGTTTCAAACATATTTCTTAGATTATGGGTACGTTTTATGACCCGTCAATTACGTAAAAATAATATATTAAATAATCAGTTTATCTTTGGATTAAAAAATACAGGAAAAATAAATACCGCTCAAATTCTACAACTCATAAACAACCTCCCTGAAGGTGTATCTGAACTTTATACCCATCCAGATTTAAATACTTCTGGCAACTCAAGCTCTGGTTTTCTAGAGCTTTGTGCACTCACTAGCTCAGAAATAAAAGAGGCTTTAAAATCACAGCAAATAAAAACAATTACTTTTAGCAATCTTTCTACTCACTAGCTTTTTTTATTTTCTTTAAAAATTTCAATATGCGTTTAAGCATACTATTGATTACTATTGCAGGAATAATCTTAGCAATATGGCTTATCGTACAGCAAGGTTTAGATAATGTGATCCAAGCAGTTCAATCTGTAGGATGGAAAGGCACTTTTGCAGTAGTTATGACTCATATTCTTCAAATTATCTTCTCTGGGATAGCTTGGCAAATTTTATTCCGTCATTCTTGGTCTCCTTCTATACCTGCATTTATCCATACCCGGTGGATACGAGAGGCAATGGATAATTTAATACCCATGGTAGCCTCTATTGGCGGTACTGTTATTGGTGCTCGATTATTGACCTTAAGGGGGTTAAAAAGCAGTAATGCCAGTGCAAGTGCAATTATTGATTTAACTGCAGAAGCAATAAGCCATATAGTATTTACCTTATTAGGGTTAGGATTATTAATACATAGTGGATATCATGGGCAAATTGTTAAATGGATTCTAATTGGATCAATACTGCTTGTATTCAGCATATTCATATTTATCTTAATACAAAGAAGTAGTGCGTTACTTTCTGTAGAACGTTTTTTTTCTTGGATTACAAAACGTTTCTCAATTTCAAATGCTATTAAAGGGCTACATAATAATATTCAAGAATTTTACCGTAATCCAAAAGATCTCCTGGCCTGTATTTATATACATTTTATCGCTTGGTTCTTAGGATCTTTTGAGATATGGTTTATGCTTTATTTTGCTGGAATACCTATCAATTTTACTCAAGCGATTATTTTAGAGAGCTTAGGCCAAGCAATTCGGAGTGCAGGGGCTATAGTACCCGGCGCTTATGGTGTTCAGGAAGGAGGATATATGATCTTAAGCTCCTTATTTGGAATTGCTCCTGAAATAGGGCTAGCTTTATCTATTATTAAGCGATTGCGGGACATTATTTTAGGAATTCCTGCTTTAATTACACTACAGATATTAGAATATAAGAAAAAACAAGTTAAAAGTATTATTTAGTAGATTTAAAATCTGATTTAGAATTATTTATAGAAGGATCTAAATCAATAATTTTTTGTGACTCATCCCCAGCAGCTCTATCATGTTCTATAACTTTTACTTGACTGTCTTTAAAGCGGGGTAATAGATTTCCTCTTTTTCTATAAACTATATAGCCAGCAGTTGCTGCACCTCCAGTAGCCAGTAAAGCGATGAGTCCTGTAACCATTTGAAGAGAAAATAGTCCTACCCCTAAACCGACCACACCGGTAATGATTGCACCTGACTTAAAATTAGCTTTGGCGTGAGCACGCCCTGTCTCTTTCATAATCTGGCGATGAGTCTGTGCAAATACTCGGCTTTTCTCTTCTGCGGTTGACAGGAGTATTCGTTCCCGTTCTTGAGATAACCTCTCTTTTGCTTTAGCGAGTGCATCTTTTTTAAGATGCGTAGCAATAGAGCTAAACCAAAAAGCAACTAAAATGCTAATAATCAAAGCTAAAGCAGCATAAAGCATCCATATCCATGGAATTTCTTGGCTGTTTAGAAAAGCAACCGTAAGGATTACTGCGGTTGCTTGACTAAGGATAATTCCGGGTAGAAATCTAAACACAAATACAAAGATGACTAGAATAATAACCCATGAGAGGCACCTCCCATGAATAATAACATAGGTAAAGAAAGCATGGTATTAGTCCGAGACGCAAGAAATGCCACTCTAGCTGCTTTCTTTTTTTTCTCTGGAGTTGCTTCTACAAAACCTAATAACTTTTTCTGATTAGGCCAAATGAGTACCCAAACATTAAAGAGCATAATCGTACCTAACCAAGCACCCATGCCAATAGTAGTTAAAGAAGGATTATGAGCACCAACGCCAAGGGTAAAAGCACCATGAATACTATATTGAGGAGCGGTACCTAAATAGGTTAGTCCAGAAAGCCAAGTCACAAGTGCAGACCATCTAAAGAAAAATAACGCCCTAGGTGCTACATATTTACTAATAGCTGCAGGACCTGGTCCTTGTGGATCATTATTTGCTGTAGCTACGGCTTGAGTTTGTACTAAATTAAAGTAATAAAGTAATCCTATCCAAGTAATTCCTGCAAGAAAATGCAACCATCGATCTAAAACTAATGTAAAATCTATCATGATTATTCACCAATAAAAGTGTTAACTAGCCAGCATTTTAATTACTACAACAAGTACCAGTGCTAAGAAAATTCCAGAAATAATCGTACCGGTTACTGTATCTAAAGGATTATTCATAAATCTCTCCTAATTTTTAAGCTTATTACATGTCAATACCTATTATAATGGGTACTAAATAAATTTTAGTATAGCTCACTGGAGAAATATATGCGTGCAACCGGAATTTTACCTGCACCTGAATGGCAGATATCCCGATGGTTTAATACTCCTCAACCCTTAAGTATTGCAGTGCTAAAAGGAAAAGTGATCGTTTTGCATTCTTTTCAGATGCTCTGCCCCGGTTGTGTGATTCATGGATTACCTCAAACTCAGAAAATTGCTAATTTGTTCGATGAAAACGATGTAGCAGTCATTGGGTTACATACAGTATTTGAGCACCATAATGTAATGACTCCAGAAGCCCTTGAAGCCTTTATTCATGAATACCGCTATACTTTTCCTATTGGCGTAGATCAACCCGATGGTAAGCAAGGATTGCCTTATACGATGCGTACTTACAATATGCAAGGAACCCCAAGTCTTGTATTGATTGATCATCAAGGCTATATCCGCAAACATAGTTTTGGCCGAGATGAAGACATGCAAGTTGGAGCAGAAATTGCACTTCTAGTTCATGAAGCTAAAGTCGATAAGCAGAGCGGTAATGTTACTCATAGTGTCTCTGAGGAAAATTCTCACAAAGGTTGTGATGAGGACAAATGTAGTATCTAGAGTTATTTAAAAATAATTTATCTTTGAAAATGTTGTAACATGGAGGGTAGAAACCAGGATAAAAGGAGGTGATAGCGGTACCTTATTTTCTCAATACTGCATAGAAGGAAAATACTCAGTTTAAGACTTAAATATCCAGTTTAAGACTTTTAAAGGGTTTAATTTATGTATCAATTATTATTGAGCGGCTTATTTATATTGGGCTTACCATTTACTACGCTGGCAGATAATTTACCCGATAATCTACTTAATGCTCCTATCCACCTTATTTCAGGAAAAACCACCAGTCTTGCTGATTTCAAAGGAGAGAAGCCAGTATTTCTTAAATTTTGGGCGACATGGTGCCAGCCTTGTCGTGCGCAGATGCCTCATTATCAAGAACAAAATGAAAAATATGGCAATAAAATTAGATTTATTGGTATTAATTTAGGCATTGATGATGATATTGATTCGATCAACAAAACAATAAAGGAATTTAGTCTCACTATGGATACTGCCATCGATCGAGACAATGATTTATCTCAAAAATTCCACCTTATTGGTACTCCCTATTTATTATTATTTGATAAAAATATGCAGCTTGTTGCTATAGGCCATGATGCTGATGAGGCTTTTGACAATAAACTGGCTTTACTATCACAAAATAGAGCGGTGGAAAGTATAAGTCCAAACCCACTTATTACTAAGCAGTCTCATATTTCTATTAACGCTCAAAATGGTAAAACTTATGGAGTATTTTTTACTGCTACGTGGTGTGATTGGTATTTAAAAGATTCACGCCCTGAAGTATCTAACCACTGTATTCAAGCTCAAAATCTGGTCAATAATCTAGCTACTGAATACCCTAATATTAATTGGCTAGGTGTTGTATCAGACTTATGGACAGAAGATAAAGATGTAGCAGACTATAAAAAACTTTATAAAATTCCGTTCAACATAGAGATTGATCAAGACAATCAATTATTTTACCAATACCATATTGAACACTTGGGTACTTTGATTTTAATCAAAGACGGTAAAATACTAGCTGAGATTAATGATTTTGAACATCCAGAAAAAATTCAAGCTCGCCTAGCAGAGTTATAATATTTAATATATTTCACTTAGTTGCGGTTGCTAGCAAACGCCAAATACTTTACCCACAATAAAGTTGCACTGGCAACCGCAGTAGGCATGGCTAGGAAATTAATTAGAGGAATGCTGTTCATTAACACAACACTTGCCCCAAATCCTAACCCTAATCCTCTAAATTGTCGTAATCTATCTCGTTGTGCTGTAAAAAAAATCCCATGATTACCCATAGGGTAATCTAGATATTCTAGTGCTAACATCCAGCTATTAAAGGCAAACCATAGGAAAGGAGCAATAATATTAATCCCCGGAATTAAAAACAAGATAAGTAAAGGAATAGCTCGAGAAATAAAATAACCCATTTTATTGATTTCTGATTTTATTGTCCGAAATCCCTCTTTAGCCAGTCCTTGCCAAGGAGTAGCTAATTCGTTATCAAGCCTATGAGTAAGCTGCTGTTCAACGGCTTTAGCCAACAAGCTATTAAAAGGGGCCCCAATAAGATTGGCAATGATGGAAAAACAGAAGAAAAAAACCAGCCCTATCGCAATAGCAAATAAAGGCCACAGTAGCCAATGCAACCAAGCAAACCAGCTCTCTTGGGGAAGAAAAGAATTCATTAAATCACCAAAATAAGTGACTCCTAGCCAAACAAAAAGACCAAAGAAAACAAGGTTAATAGTAAAAGGAATATATACGTATCGTCGTAACCCCGGGCGATGAATTAGACGCAATCCCTCTAAAGTAGCACTGGCGCCTATAATAAGTTGACTAATCAAATAACTAAACTCACTAAAAAAATAATCCTTCAGTAGGAGAAGAGGCATTAGCATAGCGCTTTCTGGGGACTCTCCCTGCAAGATAAGCCTCCCGACCTGCTTCTATCGCTTTTTTCATAGCAGAAGCCATCAGTACAGGGGATTTTGCTCCCGCAATCGCCGTATTCATCAGTACTCCATCACAACCCATTTCCATAGCAATTGCAGCATCTGAAGCAGTACCTACCCCTGCATCTACCAAAATAGGCACTGAGGCATTTTGCACAATCTCTAAAATATTATAGGGATTTCTAATTCCTAACCCAGAGCCAATGGGAGCAGCTAAAGGCATCACCGCTACACAACCCATCGCCTCTAAATATCTTGCTGCAATAGGATCATCGTTGGTATAAACCATTACTTGAAAATCTTCTTTAATGAGAGTTTCAGCAGCTTTATAAGTTTCTTTTAAATCAGGATAAAGAGTGTTTTTATCTCCGAGTACTTCTAATTTTACTAACCGATGATCATCAAGAAGTTCTCGAGCTAATCGGCAGGTGCGTACTGCTTCTTCTGCACTATAGCATCCTGCCGTATTAGGTAATAAAGTATAGGTATTAGGGGGAATAACATCCAACAGGTTAGGTTCATCTTTATTTTGCCCAATGTTACTACGGCGTACTGCAATAGTAATAATTTCAGCCCCACTGGTTTCAATAGCTGCTTTCGTTTCTGCTAGATCTTTGTATTTTCCTGTGCCTACTAATAGCCTAGATTGATAAATCTTTCCTGCAATAACTAAGGGAGTATCAAGGTTACTCATAATGGTGCACCACAAATTTATTTATACTAATAAATATTAAACAATTACCAATAGTACATACCCTAACCACCACCAATGGCATGTACTATTTCTACCTTATCGCCTCCATGCAAAGTATAATGAAGATATTGGCTATGGGGTACAATAGCTTGATTGACTTCTATGGCAATTCGTTTTCCCTGAAGGTTAAGGTGTATCACTAGATCAGAGAGCAAGCAATTTTCGGGAATTTGATGAGGGTTACCATTGAGTAGAATTTCCATAGATCTCACTTAAATCAAATTGTATTCATTTTATTTTACTTGATTATAGGTACGATTCGCACATGGGCTTAAATATCGTTGGTTTTAGTAAAGAACTCATCGCTATCTGTCAGCGAGACACTGGGGCACAAAATTTACCCGTCTCCTCAAAAATATTTTGGGTAAGTATAGGCTGTTATACCCTCTGCCGTTTTTGGATAGCACAATTTAATTACTCTATTTTAGGATCTCTATTTATCGCCTTATTTGATATATTCTTACTTGCTCTCATGGTAGTTGCTCCTTTATCCATTAAAGATATGCGGGATAAAATCCAACAAACCTTAATTGGGCTGGCTAGTGTAGGTACCCTGATTAGCCTTACAGAAGTCATTGCAGAATATGTTTTAGGCACCATTCCTTTTCCAGGGGATCAGCCCCAAGATGCCATTATAATTTTTTTAACTTTTCCCCTATTACTCTGGCGTATCTTAGTCAACATTACTATCATGAGGCACGCTTTATCTTGGCAGGTGATGCCTGCTTCTTTATTGGTAGATGCCCAAGTAATCACGGTGATCATGGTTGGTAAAGGCATTGCACGACATTTTTAATAATTTGAGGCAGCAAAGATAAGCCTAATTAAGAAATTGATTATGACGTTCCTTATGCTATAAACAACATATTGCACCCGCTCCAGAAAAGGTGATCTATTGTGCCTATCTGAATTAAATTAAGAATAGAATACAGAACTCTTACCCACTGTAATAGTATTTCTAAGATGGCAATTTAAGCAGGTTGAGATTTACTTTTCTTAGATTTAGATTTTTTAGCAGATGACGAAGAAATAGAAGAGGTTTTTTTAATGGTTAAGGTATCCAGTAAATAATGAAGTGTTTTAAGACGAGACTCGGGGTCAGGTAGATCTTGTTTAAAGCGAAGTTTTTCTTGCCCTTCTAGTCTGTAATGTTCTGGATCTTGCTGAATTAAATTAATAATTGCCACTAGATCAATGGCTGGATTTGAATTGAAATGAATTCGTCCTCCTTGGCTATGGGCATCTATTTTGCTGATTCCTAGCCGATTAGCTTTTAACCGCAGTTCATTAATAGCAAATAAAGTTTTAGTTACTAGAGGCAGTAGCCCAAAGCGATCAATCATTTCTACTTGAATTTCATTTAAACTCTCAATGCTGTGAGCCGCAGCAATTCGCTTGTAAAGCACTAAACGGGTGTGCACATCCGGTAAGAAATCTTCTGGAATTAAAGCAGAAGTGTGTAAATTAATTTCTGTACCACGATCTAAGGAAATGTGATTTACATCTAAAGTACCTTGGGATTTTAGACTATGAATGGCTCTTTCTAGTAATTCATGATACATACTAAAGCCAATTTCTTGAATTTGTCCGCTCTGTCCTTCACCTAATAATTCTCCTGCTCCTCGAATTTCCATATCATGGGTCGCTAAGGTAAAGCCTGTACCTAATTCTTCTAAGGATTCAATAACATCTAATCGTTTTACCGCATCTTTAGTAATCGCAGATCGTGGGGGGGTAATTAAATAGGCATAAGCTCGATGGTGAGAGCGACCTACCCGACCTCGTAGTTGATAGAGTTGAGCAAGACCAAATTTATCTGCCCGGTGAATGATGATAGTATTGGCATTAGGAATATCAATACCAGTTTCAATAATAGTGGTGCATATTAATACATTAAAGCGACCATGGTAAAAATTGATCATGATCTGTTCAAGCTCTCGCTCTGGCATTTGCCCATGAGCAATTCCAGTTTTTGCTTCAGGGAGCAGATCTTGGATTTTTTGATCCATTTTATGGATAGTTTCTACCTCATTGTGTAGAAAATAGACCTGCCCACCTCGTCTAATTTCTCGAAGGATAGCTTCTCTCAGTTGAGTATTGTTCCATTCTTGTACAAAGGTTTTTACCGCTAAACGGCGAGCAGGGGGTGTGGCAATAATAGAAAGATCACGAATCCCTGATAAAGATAAATGAAGGGTACGGGGAATAGGAGTAGCAGTTAAAGTCAGGATATCTATTTCTGCCCGTAGGGCTTTCATTCGTTCTTTTTGCTGGACTCCAAATCGGTGTTCCTCATCAATGATCACTAAACCTAGATTGTGAAAGCTAACTCCTTTTTGTAGGAGCTTATGGGTACCTATGATAATATCAATTTTCCCTTCTGCTACTTGCTGGATAATGTGTTCTTGTTCTTTTCGAGAAGCAAAGCGGGAAACTACTTCAATTTTTATGGGCCAACCGGCAAATCGATCTTTAAAGCTTTGATAATGCTGTTGAGCAAGCAGGGTAGTAGGCACGACTACTGCTACTTGTTTACCTGCATAAGCTACAATAAAAGCTGCTCGCATAGCCACTTCTGTTTTACCAAAGCCTACATCCCCGCAAATGAGTCTATCCATGGGTCTATCTGAAGTTAAATCCTCAATCACTGCTTCAATGGCTTGGGTTTGATCTGGGGTTTCTTCAAAAGGAAAAGCTCTGGCAAAAGCGGTATAGTGGGAATCTAAAGATGGAAAAGGTGTTTTGGTTTGAGCAGCCCTTTGAGCATAAATCTCCAACAATTTAACTGCAATATCTGAAATTTGCTCCTTAGCTTTTCCCTTGGCTTTTTCCCAATGCCCTGATCCTAGTTTGTGCAGTGGAGCAAGTTCAGCAGAAGCACCTATATAACGATTTATTAAATGTAAAGAAGCAATAGGCACATAGAGTTTATCTCCCCCTGCATATTCTAAACTCATAAATTCAGTAGCTACATTCCCAAGGGGAATAGTTTCTAGCCCTAAATAGCGACCAATTCCGTGCTCTTCATGAACGATTGGAGATCCTAGGGTGAGTTCGACTAAATCTCGAACTAAGGTATTTGTTTCATTGTCAGAAGATTGTTTTTTTCTCCGCCGACTTTGCATTGCCTGATCCCCAAAAATTTGAGATTCAGTAATAATGGCAATCACTGGCTCAGCAAGTAACAATCCCTGATCTAAGGGAGAAACAGTAATTCCTAGAGAGTCTTGGGCTTCTAAGAATTGTTGCCAGTTTGTAAAGTAAGTGGGTATAACTTGAATATCCTTTAAAAGATCTAGAAGAGTTTCTCTCCGTCCCATAGTTTCTGCAATAAACAATACTCGACCTTCATAGCTAGCAATAAATTGCTCTAAATCTTTTAAAGGTTGGGCAGTGTGGGTATTTGAGCTTAGTTGCGGAAGAGGCTGTGTGAAAAAATTTTGTGTGCCTATTTTTTCTTCTAAAGGCTCAGATTGAAGACTAACTCTAGGTAAGGATTTAAGCTGGGCAAAAACTTGATTAGGCTGAAGATAAAGCTGTTGGGGATTTAGGATAGGTCGCTCAATATTGTGGGAATACTGATCATAGCGATCTTTAATTTCTTGCCAAAAACTATCTGCAATTTCATAAATATCTCCCAAAATAACACTTAAGGTATTTTGGGGCAGATAATCAAATAGAGTATTGGTATTCTGAAAGAAAAAGGGAAAGTAATACTCAACTCCGGGCGGAGTATTTCCTTGGCTTACTTCTTGATAGATTAGACTATATTGGGATTGGCCAAAAGTATCTTCATGGTTTTTTTGAAATAGCTGGATAGCTTTTTTAGTAAGGGGAAATTCTCTAGCAGGAAGTAAACAGATTTCATCGATTGTTTGCAGGGAGCGTTGGGTTTCTGGATCAAAACTCCGTAAAGTATCTACCGTATCATCAAATAAATCTATTCGATAAGGTGTTTTGCTTCCTGTAGGAAAAATATCGATAATAGAGCCACGAATAGCAAATTCACTATGTTCCATCACTTGGGTTACATGGCGATATCCCCCCTGTATTAATTGATCACGCCAGCTATCCCTAGAAACTGTATCACCTGTTTTAATAAGCAAACTATGAGACTCAAGGTATTCTCGGGGAGGAAGCAGTTGCATTAAGGTAGTGATAGGCACAATCAGAATACCTTGAGTTAAACGTGGAAGCTGATATAGGGCTTCTAAACGTGCAGAAATAATATCTTGATGGGGAGATAGGTTTTCATAAGGAAGGGTTTCCCAATCTGGTAAAAAAATGACTGGGTATAGGGATTTTTTCCTAAGATAGAATTTAACTTCTTCGCTGAGTCTACCTGCAGTAGCAGTATCTGGAACAATTCCTATGATAAAGCTTGAATAATTTTCGATACAGGTTGCTAATATTAGTCCAAAACTACTGCCATGAATCTGGCCAAATTGGCGGTGATCACCCGCTTTTTTAGGTAAAGCTTGGGCTAAAGATTTAACATCTAAAATAGATAGCATTTAAGAGAAGATAATTTTTGAGTCAGGAATAAATAGAGGTCTGATAAATGGGTTAGCTACTACTAAACTAATTCATCAGCTGATCTAATATTATATTTTTGTATCCGATAACGCAAAGTTTCCCTTGTAGACTTAAGAGCACGAGCTGTAGCAGCAATATTGTAATTATTCCGTTTAAACGCAACTTCAATAATATGGCGATCCATATCCTCTAAAGCCATACTCCCATCTAAAGGAAGACAAATTTGATCTATATGATTAAGAGAGTAAGAGGGCTTATGGACAGGTTGAGATTCTTTGATAGGAAGCTGAAGATACTGATCTGAGAGTACTTCGCCTTCAGAAAATAAAACACAACGCTCAATTACATTGCGTAATTCCCGTATATTTCCTGGCCAGTCATGATTACGTAGCTGCGCCCATACTCTCTCTGGTATTGTTTTAATTTGTTTACTTGCTTCAGCACTAAACTCTGAAATAAATAAGGGGACTAAATCCTCAAGATCTTCTTTAGTTTCTCGTAAGGGAGGTAGGGTAAGTTGAAATACATTAAGACGATGATAAAGATCAGATCGAAAACCACCTTCCTTTGACATCTGCTCTAAGTTACGATTACTTGCAGCAAGAATCTGCACATCAATTGTAATTTCTTTATTACCACCCAATCGGCGTACTCTACGATCCTCAAGTGCTTTAAGGAGTTTAGCTTGAAGATCTAGGGGCATCTCTCCTATCTCATCTAAAAAAAGGGTACCTCCATTAGCTTGCTCTAAAAATCCAAAATGACGAGACTTCGCCCCGGTAAAGGATCCCATCTCATGACCAAAGAGTTCTGATTCTAATAAATCTCGTGGCAATGCAGCACAATTCAGTTCTATCATTGGTCCTTGTTGGGCACGGGTGCCACTATAATGAAGGATACGTGCAACTAAACCCTTACCTGTTCCTGTTTCTCCACCTAAGATCAGAGTGCTAAAATGGCTTTGAGTAAGCCTGGTGAGTAAATTTCTTACCCTTTGAGTCGCTGGACTACGTCCAACAAGTGCTTTAGGCGAGTATTTTTGGTGTTGCTGCTGGGTTTGGTATTGTAATCGTCTATGGGCAGAGGCACTACGAGAAGCACTAGAGACAACTAAATCCAAGTGATCCAGCTCGCAAGGTTTTTCTAAAAAATCATATGCACCTAGCCGCAAAGCACGTACTGAGTCTGGTACGCTACCATATCCAGTAAGTAATAACCACTCTGCATGAGCATGTTTACCTTTAATTTCCTCCATTAAATCCAAGGCATTGCCATCAGGTAAGCTCATATCAGAAAGGATAACTAGAGGATTAAACTCTGATTCAAGCAAAATGTTACGTGCTTGCTGTAAATCTTTAGCCCATTCTACTTCCCAGCTCCCATCTTGATAATGACGAGAGAGTTCTGCACCTAATAATAATTCATCTTCAATAATAAGTAATGCAGGCCGCATAGTAGCGTGTTATTAATAAAAAATTCAAAATAATATATTAAGCTAATTTTTTTATTAATGGAAAGATAAGGGTAACACAAGCTCCCTGTGGCTGCTTATTTGTTAACTGTACATACCCACCTGATTCTTTAGTAAATCGCTGTACCATAGCCAATCCTAATCCAGTGCCTTGTTGTCCGTTACCACTGGCAAAAGGACGTATACCATATTCTAGTACTTGTTTAGAAAATCCAGGTCCCTCATCACATACGGCAATGCATAGAGAATCTTTATCCTCCCAAGCATCAATCTTAATAATCCCAGAGATTTTGTCCATTGCATGGGCTGCATTTAATAGCAAATTTAGAATAGCTTGATGGAATCCATCTTCTGGGAACTGATGATGAAGATTTTTGGGAATATTACATTGTAATTCTAGCTTATCAGGTATTTGATAGCGAGTAAGGGCTAAAATTTCTTCGACCTCATGGGCTAGCTCTAAATTTGTTGATGGCTCTGGGGTATGTTTTGCTTGGTTGAGCAAATCATTCAAAAGTCGAGTTAATCTTTTTATTTCATTACTAATTAGCCCAAGTCGCTGGGCTTGATCTGGATTATTAATTTCTTTTTTAAGATTACTACAACTAATTTGAATTCCAGCAAGAGGATTTCGCAGTTCATGAGCAATACTAGCAGCTAACTCTCCTGTTGCAGCCAATCGTTCAGCACGGGCTAAACTGCGTTGTTGTTCCATTAAAGTACGAGTAGCATTCTGCACCGATTTTTCTAAAGAGAGGGTATGTTGGTGTTTTTCCTCCTCTAGCGTTTTTAATCTACCCACCATATCATTATAACTATTGTAAATAGGATGCAGTAGGGGATTTAAACCATATGTAGAGATTGGTTCGAGTTTTTCTTCAGTCAATGAAGAGAGTAGTTCTGCTAAATCTTGTAAAGGATTGAAAATTCTGCTTTGAAAGAACCATTTTACTGCAAGAAGCGAAGCAATAATAATCAGGGAGGCTAGCATTAATTCATTGCGAATTTTACTTATCACTTCTTGTAAAACTAATTCATCATGAGCAATTTCTGTATTTAATATCTGGTTGATTAAACTTAAGATAGGAAAAAGTATTTGAGGAGTAACCTGATTGTTTCTCTTAATAAAATCAGTTAGTATCAAATTAATCCATCGCAAATTCTTAGGGGTTTCCTCATCTGAGTGATGTCCTAAAGAGGTAATATATTTAATTTCATCGCTCAGTTTTTTTAGATCATCTCGGCGAATTTCCACTCTTTCCCCTGATAGGGTATCTAAAAGTACAGTTTCTAGCTCTAAACTAGTTTGTTGAATTTGTCGAGAGTAATTCATATTTGAGCGAAGAGTCTCCATATAATGAAGATTATTCCACATCATCCTGCCTAAAACAGTACCAATAAGAATAAGTACTCCAATTAAAATAAATCCCCTAATTTGTATAGTTCGATTAATTAATTGTTTCATTCAAAGCACTCTTTCTCTATTTATTGATTAGAGGCTACTAGACCTTAAATATTAAACTAGGCTAATTAAAATTATATTGAAATCCAAGTTGAACGTTATGGATCAAAAGATCTGGGCTGCTAGGTGCTGTATTATGAATATAATTTCCTAGATAACCTAGGGTAACACTTGCATTACTATTAACACGAAAGTTGAAACCTAGAGCTAAATGATTCTGGTTGAATCCCGCAAGATTTCGATCTCCATTGACTCCCCAACTATTTAAGTACTCCCAAAGCTCATCTGATAAATAAATAGATATATTTTTTGTACCGGGAATAGCATGGGAAATACCGAAGAGTTGACGAAAACGAATACCGATATCACCTAATGTATCGCCTGTGGCATCAAACCCAGAAACTGTGAACAATTCTTCTAAACGACTACGAGAAGTAAAGGTAAATCCTCCACCTATATTGGTAGTAAATAGAAAATCCTGATAGGGGCGACTTACTGAGTCATGAGTACCGTTTGGATTTAAATCCCAATACTGGCTATAACCAAACCAAAAGCTAGCGTTGGGTGTAATACTATAACCTAACGAACTCCAAAAAAGTTCTTGTCTTGGATTCATACTGGCTCCTGCATTAGGATCGCTAAGAAAAGAATCATCACGGTTACGAGTCATACCCATGATAGACCAGTGGAATTTATTGCTTGTTTCATCATCCAACCCTAGAGCTTTACCAAATAATCTAGCAGATCCACTAAAGGCAGCAAAACCCCAAGTACCAAATTCTTCTTGTGTACCTTCAGCAAAAGATGCATTATGAAATATCGTTAGAATAAATGTAATAAAAAAAATATAGCTTCTTGTAGTTTTCATCCCGTTTTCCTATGTGCAGCTAGCATGTGCTATTTAAGGCTTTATGCTATTTTCGTGCCAACTTATAGAAAATTAAATGAAAATATGCTTAGATCACCTATAGAAGCTAGAATGAAGCATATATGTAACCTTTTTATGTAAAAGGTGAGGTAATAGTCTTTCAAGATAATCCACCACTTTGAGGTGGGGGAAATCACAAGGTATGGTTTTTTTCAACCAAATACTTCGTTTAGAAAAACTTAAAGCTAAGAAAAAATTTTGGTAAGGTGTAATTTGAAAATAGGGGAAATGACCAGCTCTTAAGCTGGTCTAATTATTCAAACATTTTGAATATAAAGGTGCGTACTAATAGCTTTACTCTTCTAGGTATTTTAACTTATCTTCAACATTTTTATTTTTAACCCGATCCCACTGCTCGGCATCTTTTGGCGGCTCTTTTCGCTCAGTAATTACAGGCCAATCTTGAGCCAATTTCGCATTTATTTCTAAATATTTTTTCTGCTCATCAGGTAAATCATCCTCAGAGAAAATCGCTTCTGCAGGGCATTCAGATTCACAAAGAGTACAGTCAATACACTCATCTGGATCGATTGCTAAAAAATTAGGCCCTTCATGAAAACAATCCACTGGGCATACTTCCACACAGTCAGTATATTTACACTTAATACAGTTTTCTGTTACTACAAATGTCATGAGTTAGCTCCTCCTAAAAGTTTTTAATAATTCTTTTTTATGAAACTATAATAGGTATTATTTTAAAGAATTTTCTTTATTTAAAGTATTTGAAATGTATTAAATAGAACTAATCCTATAATAGGGGCATTATATCTATGCAAAGGTTTCTTTATTTTTTAATATTCATTATTGTTTTTGTACTTGGACTTATTTTTGCTGATCACCATGCGGAGCTGGTGACTATTAATTACTATTTTGGCACAATTTCTATCCCCTTATCCTTACTTTTATCCCTTATATTGCTAGTAGGAGTGATTCTCGGTATCTTAGCGAGCTTAAATACGGTGATAAAATATAAGTATGAAAATAGAAAATTACGTAAATCAGTAAAAACTATTCAGCGAGAAAATGCTGATCTACGTTCATTTCCAATACCTATTAAGTATGAGAAATAAAATTAGAAGGATAATATCATGGTGTTGATTTATCATAACCCTAGATGCAGTAAATCACGTCAGGCTTTACAATTAATTCATGACCAAGATATCGATCCTGAAATTGTTGAATATCTTACTGCACCACCTACCTTTGATCAGTTGGTTAAAATCCTTAATTTATTAGGAAAACCTCCTAGGGAGTTAATACGACAAGGAGAGCCAGAATATAAAATTCATGGTTTAGATAACCCAAACCTTTCAGATAAAGAATTAATTGAAGCTATGTGTGCTTACCCTATTTTAATTGAAAGACCTATTGTATTAGCAGGTGGTAGAGCTGTAATTGGCAGACCACCAGAGAGTATCCTTGAGATTTTATAAATTATGATAGAAATTCTTATTCTCTATTATAGCCGTCATGGTAGTGTAGCTGCGATGGCAGAACAAGTAGCAAGAGGAATAGAAGAAATAGAGGAAGTACAAGCACGGTTGCGTACCGTACCACCTGTCTCTACTGTTTGTGAAGCCACTGAAGATGCTATTCCTCAAAGTGGTTATCCTTATGCCTCACTAGAGGATTTAAAGGAATGTGCAGGACTAGCACTTGGAAGCCCAACTCGGTTTGGTAATATGGCAGCACCCCTAAAATACTTTCTTGATACTACAAGTAGTCTTTGGCTCTCTGGATCCTTAGTGGGGAAACCTGCAGCGGTGTTTACTTCAACGGCTAGCCTCCACGGAGGGCAAGAATCTACATTGCTTTCCATGATGACACCCTTATTCCATCATGGGATGGTTCTTGTGGGACTTCCCTATACAGAATCAGGATTAATTACTACTCGAGAAGGAGGTACTCCCTATGGTCCTAGTCATCTTTCTGGGGTAAATAACGATCTACCTCTAACTCATACGGAAGCTACTCTTTGTCGTGCTCTAGGAAAGCGGCTTGCAAAAATAGTTTACTCTTTAGCAAATACACAATAAAGATATTAATTTTTATCTATTGTCTTTATTAAATGTTGCCTATCTTAAATGCTAAGAATATAAAAAATGCCATAGGAAAAGATGGTTTACATTTACTATCAGAGCTATGGATTTATCCAGAGTTAGATTCAACAAATGACTATCTTTTAGCCCAAGCCAAGAAAGGAGCGTCCAGAGGATCGGTATGCCTAGCAGAGAAGCAATCTGCAGGAAAGGGGCAACATAACCGTACTTGGATATCACCTCCAACAGGAAATATCTATCTCTCTCTATTATGGTATTTTCATAATACTGCTAAATTATCCGGTTTAAGTCTTGCTATAGGAGTGGGTATACTAAGAGCCTTTGAAAAGGAAGGCATAACCTTTTTAAGACTTAAATGGCCTAATGATATTATTCTGTTAGATTTTCGTAAATTAGGTGGCATTTTAGTTGAACTCGTATCCCAAGGGGATGTGATCATCGCAGTGATAGGAGTTGGAATTAACATAAACATGTCTGCCTCTTACCAGAAAGAAATCAATCAGCCTTATGGAAGCTTATCAGAGATGATGGGTGATCAACCTATTTTTAGAGATTATTTAGCAGGTCGACTCATTTACCATCTACTACTTACTTTAGCTCGCTTTGAAAAAGAGGGATTATCTGCTTTTCTTGAAGATTGGCAGAAATGGGATTTGTACTATAATGAAAAAGTATATTTATACGCTAGTGGTAGAGTCATCTATGGTACTGCTTGTGGGATTGATGATTTAGGGAATTTATTATTTGAAGAAAAAAATCAACGATCGTGCTATTCTAGTGGCAAAATAAGTTTGAGATTAGCTCAATGATTCTATTAGTAGATATTGGTAACAGTCGAATTAAGTGGGCCCAATTACGTGGAAATAGACCTGCGGAGTTTGATTCAATAACCCGAGGAAAAACAGGTATTAAACGGGATATTTCCCGAGTTTGGAAAGATCTTAAGGATATAAATAGGGTAGTTGTCGCTAATGTAGGAGGAGATAGAATTGGGGATCAACTTACTGAGTGTACCCAAAATTACTGGCAAGTAACCCCAGAATTCTTAACTGCCCGTGCTAATAGCTACGGCATTCATAATGCCTATGAAACTCCTGAACATTTAGGTATCGATCGGTGGCTTGGATTAATTGCAGTACGTCAACGTTATCGTAACTTTCGGAAAAATGGAGCAATATGCATTGTTGACTGTGGTACCGCAATCACTGTTGATCTACTAGCAGCAGATGGAAACCACTTAGGAGGATTAATTATCCCCGGTATTACCAGTATGTCCCAAATTTTATCAGATCATACTAATGGTATTGGTATTATTAGTGAATCTGAGAAAAAAGGGGATACTCTGCTTGCCAATACTACAGATACTGCTGTTACTGGAGGGGCTTTATACGCTGCTGCCTCTTTTATTGATAGAGTAAGTAGTGATGCGGCATCAGAAATTAAAGGGGAATTTAAGCGAGTCATTACGGGGGGGGATGCGCTTAGAATACTTCCTCTATTGCTAGACAAATATGATCATTTGCCTAACTTAGTGCTATGGGGACTAGCCCAAGTGGCTAGAAATACAAGAACTAAAGTTACTCATGAGTCAGAAGATACTTCAGATCATTGTGAAGATAAAAGTGCTCATAGTACTGAAACTGTAGAAGCCTAACTCTAAGAGGTTGTATTTTTATAAAATAGTAGTTGCCGGGTTAGCACAGTGGTAGTGCAGCGGTTTTGTAAACCGAAGGTCGGGGGTTCAAATCCCTCACTCGGCACCATCAATTAGCTTGTTTAAGCTTATAGGGTTACATACAATGATGCGTCTGATGCGTAATTGGTTTCAGCGTCATTTTAGCGATCCTCAAGTGGTAGGTTTAGTTATTCTACTTATTATTGGGTTCGCTACGATTGTTTTTATGGGTAATATGCTTACTCCTGTATTCGCAGGCGTGGTTATTGCCTATTTGTTAGAAGGCAGTGTAAAGCATATGGAACGCTTTCGTATCCCCCGATGGATTGCCGTTTCATTAGTATTTTCTGTTTTTTTAGCTGTTTTATTCTCAGTAATTTTTGGATTGTTGCCTTTACTTTCCCAGCAGCTTACCCAACTTGTAAAACAGCTTCCTTCTATGATTATACGAGGCCAAAATCAACTACTTGGCTTATCTGACAGCTACCCTTATTTATTTTCTGAGGAACAAGTTAAGGACTTAATAAGAGTCATTAGATCTGAGATGGCTCAATTAGGACAAAAAATGCTTTCTTTTTCCCTAGCCTCAGTTGCAAGCTTAGCTGCGGTTGCTCTCTATCTCATTATTGTGCCTATCCTTGTTTTCTTTTTTTTAAAAGATAAAAATCTGATTATTCATTGGTTTACAAAATTTCTACCTCTTAAAAGGCAACTGGCTACCCAAGTTTGGCAAGATGTAGATATTCAAATCAGCAACTATATTCGAGGTAAATTCCTTGAGTTTTTAATTGTATGGGTAGTGGTATTTATTACCTTTTATTTAATGGAATTACAGTTCTCTGTTCTGCTTAGTTTTTTAGTAGGAATATCAGTGATTATTCCCTATGTTGGTGCCTTGATTGTTACCTTTCCTGTGGCGTTTGTGGCCTATGCTCAATGGGGATTTGGATCTGAATTTACTTATCTATTTACTATCTATGCCCTAATACATGCTTTAGATGGTAATGTACTTGTGCCTTTATTATTCTCTGAAGTAGTCAATTTACATCCCGTAGCGATTATTATTGCTATTTTAGTATTTGGTAGTTTTTGGGGGTTTTGGGGAGTATTTTTTGCTATCCCCTTAGCAACCTTGGTTCAAACATTACTTAAGCTTTGGCCTGCAGCAAGGTAAGATAGCTAAAAAAATAAGTAATGTTTTTCATTAATAGCTGTAAAATGAATGATGGAGTAGTTTTATGCTTGTACAACCTAAAGAACTAGCTCAGCGCTTAGGTGATCCTAATTTACTTATCGTAGATCTTTGCGGTAAGGAATCCTACCTCTCTGGGCATATACTTGGAGCAGTCCCTTTAGAGTATGATGAAATATCTATTGCTCGGTTACCTGCTCAAGGGCTGATGCCTGAAATATCCCAGTTAAATACAAGCTTATCAAAAATTGGCTACACTCCTGAAAAACAAGTAGTTGCTTATGATTCAGTGGGAAATAATCAAGCTGCTCGCCTTCTTTGGGTTTTATCTGAATTAGGGCATGGCGGAGCACTACTAATCGATGGAGGTTTAAAAGCTTGGCTTGCAGAAAATTTACCAACAGAAAGATCAGAATTTTCTGTTACGCCAAGTAATTTCCAAGGAAAGTATCAGGAGGGCAGAGCAGAAGTAGATAAAACCTATGTTTTAAATCACCTCAATAATCCTAATACAATCTTTTTAGATGTCCGTACCTTAGGTGAGTATCAAGGGACTGATGCTCGAGCAAACCGAGTAGGGCGTATTCCTGGCGCAGTTCATTTTGAATGGACTCAGGCACTTGATAAGGATCATCATTTACGCTTTAAACCTAAGGAAGAAATACGAGCTATGTTAGAAGCGTTAAAAGTAACACCAGATAAAGAAATTATTTGTTACTGCCAAAAATATTTACGAGCATCTCATACTTCTATGATGTTGAAATACATGCTGGGCTATCCTAAAGTCAAAGGATATGTAGGTTCTTGGTCTGAGTGGGGAAATGATCCAGAAACTCCTATTGAAATATAAACAATTTAATATCGGGAAACTACAGTAGCAAAAGGTGTATTACGGTCAGTATAGGCAATAACTACCTGATCAAATTGATGGGTAATACTTAACGCAAGCTCTGCAGTAATAATTCCGTCTTGTTCTTCCTGAGTAAAATAGCTTTTATTAATACTAATTAGGGGGATTATTTTTGTACTATTTCCCCCTTCTATATTTTCTAGTAATTCAACCATAGACTTTGCTAAATAGATAGGTTTTATTGGGTTACCTATCCCTATTTTAGAAATGAATCTCATCCCTTTCCCCTGGCGAATAGGTAATATTGTTTTTGCTAAAAGGGATTGCTCCATTTCTGCTATAGAAATAATTGGTATTATCATGATAGTTCCTATAGGCAGAGAAAATATTTTTTTATCTATTGGATTGCTTATATCAAAGTGATGAAAAGGGAGATCTGCTCTAACTACACTTAAATTAAATTGGGCTTGAGTATGAATGATTTCAATTAACCCAGACGGTATTCCAAGTAAAGTTCCCTTTTTTTCTGAAGATTGAGCATAAGCAATAATGCGATAGGTTTTAGTAGCAGTATTAATAAGCATAACTTGCTGTTTCTTATCAGCTATAATTTGATAAGCAGGCATATCTTTAGGGAAAGATGGAATGGGTGTAATAGAAGTAATTCCCATTCTCCCTGAATATAGGGTTGCTAGTCGGTGAATGAGCGTATCTTTCTCCGCTGTTCCAACTAGACAAATAATTCCTTTTTTAATATCTAGGGCCTCTAGTAGCGGAATCGATTTACGAATAATCATCGCTTTTTTTATGCTACCATTCTAGAATAGAACTTTAAAATTAAAAAAAAACTATATCTTTATGGAAGAATATAATATTTGGGAGATGGTTTTAGCAGGTGTTATTGCATTAGTTGTTATTTTATGGTTTAGTCCTGGAATTAAAAATGCATTTCACCATACAAATCAAATGGAAAACAAAGATTGGAAAGGATTTTTATTTCCTATTGGGCTAGTTGTCCTTTTTGTATTTTTCTTAATTTTAGTAAGAAACTAACCATAATTACCAATACTTTTCTATGGAGATTTCTCCTGGAATGCGTCGTTTATTGTCCTTTAACCCATAGTTTTTTAGAATCTCAGTGGTATCTTTGACCATATCTGGATTACCGCAAATCATTACTTGAGATGATTCTGGTTTGATTTCTAATCCAGTAAATTGAGACATACGCCCATCTTCAATTGCCGTAGTAATTCGTCCATGGACAGTATCTTTATGTTTTTCCCGGCTTACTAAAGGAACATAAATAAATTGATCAGAGTGCTTTTCCTGGATACTCTGAATTAAAGGTCTATAAGAGAGTTCTTTGAAACTACGAACTGAATGAGCTAATATAATTTTAGAAAACTTTTTCCATACCTCATCTGTCTTTAATACCGCTAAAAAAGGACCAATGGCTGTTCCTGTTGATAGCATCCATAAATTATGGGCAGTTTGGACTTGAGACATTGTTAAAAACCCTGCTCCTTTTCGAAAAACCCAGATAGGATCTCCTGGTTTTAATTCAGCTAAGCGGGGAGAGAGTAATCCTTCAGAAACGATGATAGAGTAAAATTCTAGATATTTTTCTTCTGGCATATTTACAAACGAATAAGATCGAGCAACAAACTCTCCATTAATGACTAGTCCTAAACGACCAAATTGTCCTGCTTCAAAAGGATTAATAGATGCCTCTACTTGTAGTGAATAAAGACTCTCTGTCCAGAAGTGATTAGAAATAACTTTCCCTTTAACCCATTTATCCGTATCTACGATTGATTCTGTCATAAAATAATAACTACCTTCACTTTTTTTAAAAAATTAGTACATGGTTAAAAAACTAAAATAATTAGTACTTACACGTTATTTGTAGGGTCTAACAAGCTAATCCAATGTCTTACAGGTACTGAAGCTCGGCTTTGAAGGTGTGTTAAACAACCAATATTAGCAGTGGCAATGAGTTTAGGATGCTCTTTTTCCAGTGCGTGTAACTTATTTTTCAAAAGCTTTTGAGAAAGCTCTTTTTGCAAAATAGAATAAGTGCCTGCAGAGCCACAACAAAGATGGGGATCAGTTACTTTTGTTAGGTTAAATCCTATCTTTTTCAATATTCTTTCTACTACACCTGCAAGTTTTTGCCCATGCTGTAACGTGCAGGGAGATTGAAAAGCAATATCCCGAGGGATGTGAGAGGAAATAGTAAGTTTAGTTATATCTTCTTGAGCAATAATTTCACTAATATCCTTGGTCATTTTTGCTACTTTAGCTGCTTTATCTGCATAAATAGGATCTGATTTAAGTAAAATGCCATATTCTTTAACCATAACCCCACAGCCACTTGCAGTGATAACTATTGCTTCAGCGCCTCTCTCTATATAGGGCCACCAAGCATCAATATTTTTTTTAATAAAATGTAATGCACCGTGAGGATCCGATAGATGTTGATTAATTGCCCCACAACAACCGCTGTTAGGTGCTGATACTAAACTAACTCCTAATTGATCTAATACCCAAGCGGTACTGGTATTAATATTAGGAGCAAGTGCAGACTGCACACATCCATCTAAAATTAGCATTTTTCGGGAATAATTAGTTTTAGGCCATGATTTATCTTTTTCTTGTATAGGTATCTGTTCTTTAAGTATTTTAGGGAGGAGAGGCGAAAAAATCTGGCTGATTTTAAGCATAATTTTAAACCGCTGAGAATAGGGTAAAATAAAACATAA
The DNA here is from genome assembly GCF_902810445.1 of Candidatus Nitrosacidococcus tergens. Lineage (NCBI taxonomy): Bacteria > Pseudomonadati > Pseudomonadota > Gammaproteobacteria > Chromatiales > Chromatiaceae > Candidatus Nitrosacidicoccus > Candidatus Nitrosacidicoccus tergens. Next base: position 794,312 of record NZ_LR778175.1, read on the forward strand.
TCCTTTCCGTAGTATTCGATCTAAAAAGGATCGGGATACTCTACCTTCTACGACTTCCCGCCCAATATCTAATAATCTTCCATAATTTACTCCAGAAGGGCAAGTGGTTTCACAGGCACGGCAAGTAAGGCAGCGATCTAAGTGTTGTTGGGTTTTATAGCTAATTTTTTTACCTTCAAGGACATTTTTTATTAAATAAATTCTTCCTCTTGGACTATCTAGCTCATCACCAATAAGTTGATATGTAGGACAAGTGGCAGTGCAAAATCCACAATGCACACAAGTTGCTATGATTTTTTGTGCTTCTTTTCCCTGCTCAGTATCTTTAATAAAGTCTGCAAGCTTTGTCTGCATAAGATAATTATTTAAAACTCATCATACATACGTCTAGGATTTAGAATAAAGCGAGGATCAAATGCTTGCTTTAATCGGTAGTGTAAATTTATCAAAGCATTGGAGAGAGGGTGGAAGATTTTCCCATTTCTATCTCCTCCTCGAAAAATAGTAGCATGACCACCTATGCGCTCTACCCCAACTCGCATTAGTGCTGGATCTAAATCTGAATGAAACCACCGCTGTGATCCTGCCCAATCCACAAACCAAGTACCCGGCAAATCAATAGGTGGAGTAACAATAGGAACAGACCAACGCCATAAGGGTTGTTGTTTTTTTTTAAAGAAAGGATAAGTATGATCTCGTATTGCCGCCCAAAAGCCTTGAGAATTGTCTATCTGCTCACCACCTATTTTTTGTTGGGCAGCACGAATAGTTTCTTTAAATCCAGCCAAGCGAACGTATATGCTCTCTCCATCAAAAACAGATCCAGATATAGGTAGGTGCTCGGTTGTCCAACTATTAAATAAATGAAGAGCATCTTGAGGAGTTTGTTGTTGAGTCAGGGTGATTTCCATAGGTGGACGAGGCAGTACTTTTAAAGAAATTTCTAATAATACTCCAAGGGTGCCAAGACTTCCTACCATTAGTCTAGAAACATCATAGCCTGCCACGTTTTTAACCACTTGACCGCCAAATCGGAGTTTTTCTCCCTTGCCGTTTAGGATAGTAACGCCAAGAATGGAATCTCGAATTGCACCCCCATAAGGGCGGCGAGGACCAGAAAGGCCTGCTGCTACCATCCCACCTAAAGTAGATTCTTTACCAAAATGCGGTGGCTCAAAACCAAGCATCTGATTTTGTTTAGCAAGTAGTGATTCTATTTCAGAAAGGGAGGTTCCAGCTCGTGCAGAAATGACTAATTCTTCAGGCTCATAACTAATAATACCTCTATGTTTAGTAATATTCAGTGGTATACCTAAAGGCTGACGACCATAAAATTCTTTTGTATTTCCACCTACAATACATAGGGGGGTTTTTTTATTATATGCTTCATAAATAGTTTCCTGTAATTCCTTACTATAGTCAGTAGAATTCATTGCTATTAATTAGTGGTTTAATCTGCAAATCATAGTATGAGTATACTTAGATATGCTTTATAAGGTAATTTAAGTGACTTAAAATTCGCCTAATCCTCTGCTTAAAATATCTGTTAACTAAAAATAATGTCTTTTGTACACCTTCGACTTCATACTGAATACTCTATGGTAGATGGCTTGGTACGAATTAAACCATTAATTCAGGCTGCACTTAGAGCAAAAATGCCAGCACTTGCCATCACTGATCAAAACAATATATTTGGAATAGTCAAATTTTATCGATCAGCATGTACCGCAGGAATAAAACCTATTATCGGAGCTGATTTCTTATTAGCTAGCCAAGAGGAAAACAATCACTTTAGTCGCTTTACGCTATTATGCCAAAATCATGTAGGTTACCAAAACTTATCTTACTTACTCTCTCGTGCTTATCGTGAAAGGCAAGTACAAGGAACACCCTATATACAATGGGATTGGATAAAAGATCACAATGAAGGGTTAATTGTATTATCTGGGGGTTATGAAGGAAATATAGGTCAAGCGTTATTATCGAATAACACTAATAAAAGTAAGCAATTGCTTGCAAATTGGAGTAAGCAATTTCCCGATCGTTTTTATTTAGAGCTCCATCGCACTGGTAGAGAAAATGAAGAGCAGTATCTTCACGCAGCAGTGGATCTTGCTTTAGTTTCAGGTATTCCTGTAGTAGCTACTAATAATGTTCGATTTTTGCATCAGGATGATTTTGAAGCTCACGAAGCGAGGATCTGTATTCATGAAGGATGGACACTCAATGATCCTCGTCGCACATACCCCTGTAGTAATCAGCAATACTTTCGTACACCATTAGAGATGGAAGCGTTATTTTCTGATCTTCCAGAAGCATTGGAGAATACGATAGAAATTGCTAAGCGATGTAATCTTGAGATCACTTTAGGTGCGAACTATCTTCCAGATTTTCCTATTCCTGAAGAGGCGGAAACTACTGAATTGTTTCTCCAATCTGAGGCAAAAAATGGCTTAATAAAGCGGCTTAATCAGCTGTATCCCAAGCAAGAAGATCAGAGAGTCCATCAAGATCGCTACGAATCTAGACTTGCAAAGGAGCTGGCTGTGATTGAACAGATGGGCTTTGCAGGATACTTTTTAATCGTTGCTGATTTTATTCACTGGGCCAAGGAAAATAAAATTCCTGTGGGACCAGGTAGGGGATCAGGGGCAGGATCTTTAGTGGCTTATGCCCTAGGAATTACCGATTTGGATCCTTTAGCCTTTGATCTACTTTTTGAGCGATTTCTTAATCCAGAGCGGGTTTCCTTGCCTGATTTTGACGTTGATTTTTGTATGGAACGGCGAGATAAAGTTATTGATTATGTAAGTCAACGCTATGGTCAAGATCGAGTCTCTCAAATCATTACCTATGGCAGTATGGCAGCTAAAGCAGTGGTACGGGATGTTGGGAGAGTGCTTGGCCACCCCTACGGCTTTGTAGATCAAATTGCAAAACTGATTCCATTTGATCCAAGGATGACTTTGGAAAAAGCATTAAAAGAATCTGAAGGACTGGCAGCTCGTTATCAAACAGAAGAAGAAGTCCGTTTTCTTATTGATTTAGCTAAGAAACTAGAAGGCATTACTCGCAACGCAGGAAAGCATGCAGGAGGAATAGTCATTGCTCCAAAAAAGATCATTGAATACGTACCCGATTATTGTGAACAGGGAGCAAGTGGTGGGGTTACCCAGTTTGATAAAGATGATCTGGAAGCGATTGGCTTAGTAAAATTTGACTTTCTTGGACTACGTACCTTAACAATCCTTGATTGGGCGCTTACTGCTATTAATCGGCAACGAAGTGCCGAAAATCTACCTTTGCTAGATCTTGCTACCTTACCTAGGGATGATAAAAAAACTTATAGTTTACTTAAGAAATGTGCAACCACAGCTATTTTTCAGTTAGAGTCTAGGGGCATTAAGGATCTTATTAAAAGGTTACAGCCAGATTGTTTTGAAGATATTATTGCATTAGTCGCATTATTTCGCCCAGGACCGCTTCAATCCGGAATGGTTGATGATTATATTAACCGTAAGCATGGGCGAGCAAAAGTCAGTTACTTCCACCCAGATTTAGCACCAATTCTTAAACCTACCTATGGAGTCATTGTTTATCAAGAACAAGTGATGCAGATTGCCCAAGTCTTAGCAGGATATACGCTAGGTAATGCAGATTTACTGCGTCGAGCGATGGGTAAGAAAAAACCTGAAGAAATGGCAAAGCAGCGAGAAATTTTTATTACTGGAGCAAAATCACAGAATGTAGATGAACAAATTGCAACAGATATTTTTGATTTAATGGAAAAATTTGCTGAATATGGGTTTAATAAATCCCACTCAGCTGCCTATGCATTTATTGCATATCAAACCGCTTATTTAAAAGCCCATTATCCAGCACCCTATATGGCAGCAGTGCTTTCCTCTGATATGGATAATACAGAAAAAGTAGTTGGCTTCATAGAAGAGAGCAAGAATATGGGATTAAATATTCTTCCGCCTAATATTAATACTAGTTATTATTATTTTGAAGCACAAAATCAAACAGAGATTCGCTACGGTTTAGGAGCGATTAAAGGGGTAGGCAAAGCTGCTTTAGAAGGAATTATAAAAGATAGAGAGCAGCATGGGGTTTATAGGGATTTATTTGATTTTTGCTCTCGGATTGATCTCAGAAAAACAAACCGACGGGTATTAGAGGTATTAATTCAAGCAGGTGCTTTAGATATTTTTGGAAAAAATAGAGCTACTTTAGAAGCATCTTTAACCCATGCTTTATCGTTAGCAGAACAAGTATCTTATAATAAAGCTGTCGGGCAAAATGATCTATTTGGACTAAATATAATTTCTGATAAAAAAGAAGCTAACAGCTACCTAGAGATAGCACCATGGGATCAAGAAAAACAACTTATTTTAGAGAAAAATGCTTTAGGATATTACTTAAGTGGAAATCCTATAGATAGTCACCTTTCTGAATTAAAAGAAATAACTACAGCTACACTTAGAAATATTATTGGACAATCCTATTTAAAGCGAGGTCGGCAACAAGTTGTGATCGGTGGATTGATAGAATCAATCCGTATTAGCAAAGCAAGTCAAAAAGGGCGAAATGGATTTATCACCTTAAATGATCAAAGTGCTAGACTAGAAGTAAAGGTATTTGCTGAAGTATATAACTCTAATCAAAAATTGATACAACCTGATCAAATTGTGGTGATTGAAGGAAAATCTGGATGGGATTCTTATACAGATCAAATTTCGGTTACTGCAGAGCACATTTATACGTTAGATCAGGCTCGTGAAGTATTTGCAAAGTGGTTAGAAATCAATATAGATGGTACTAAACTGAAAAGAGAATCTATTATAGAGTTAGCACAGATACTGACTCCTTTTCAGCAGCAAGAAGGATGTCAAATCCGTATTTCTTATCATGATAACCAGATTATTGTACCGATTATTCTCGGCAAGCAATGGTATATTCGTCCAACAGAGAATCTATTATCTAATCTCAATTTACTTTCAGAAATTCAATATACTAAAGTGCATTATTAATTACAATTTACAAAAAAGATATAATCTCCATTTACTCCATAAATAGCTATTAGAATATTATGAAAATAAGCTTTTTAGATTTTGAGCAGCCTATTGCAGAGCTTGAAGCTAAAATCGAAGAGTTAAGTTTTATTGATGATGATAAAGTAAATATCTCTGAGGAAATTAGTAAGCTAAAACATAAAAATATAGAGCTTACCCAATCCATATTCAGTAATCTGACTGATTGGCAAATTGTCCAGCTTGCAAGACATCCCCAACGTCCTTATACCTTAGATTATATTCATCATGTTTTTACCGATTTTGAAGAGCTTCATGGGGACCGTACTTTTTCTGATGATAAAGCTATTGTAGGTGGGGTTGCTCGATTAGAAGGAGAACCTGTCGTAGTAATAGGTCATCAAAAGGGACGAGATACCAAGGATAAAATTGCTCGCAATTTTGCTATGCCAAGACCTGAGGGGTACCGAAAAGCATTGCGTTTAATGCAATTAGCGGATCAATTTAAATTACCTATCCTTACTTTTATAGATACTCCAGGTGCATATCCTGGTATTGATGCAGAAGAGCGGGGACAAAGCGAAGCCATTGCTCGTAATCTATATGTCATGGCAGGGTTAAAAACGCCAATTATTGCTACGATTATCGGAGAAGGTGGCTCAGGGGGTGCCCTTGCTATTGGAGTAGGAGATCGTATATGTATGCTTGAATATAGTATTTATTCTGTTATTTCTCCAGAGGGATGTGCTTCTATTCTTTGGAAAAGTACAGAAAAAGCTCCAGATGCAGCAGAGACTTTAGGAGTAACTTCAAAGCGGCTTAAAGACTTGAACTTAATTGATTGTATTATTCCAGAACCTTTAGGTGGGGCTCATAGGGATATAAAAACAATGGTAGCCCACTTAAAAACCACACTCAGTGAACAATTAGCCGAATTAAAAACATTATCCATTGATCAATTACTTACTCAAAGGCAGGATCGGTTAAGGAATTACGGTCAGTTTCAAGGATAAGTATTGTGAGATTTTCCTCGCATCTGCTGTTTAAAATCTTACAAGAAACTATAGCCTCTAATATTTATAGGGTTGCCTATAGCGGCGGGCTTGACTCTCATGTATTGCTTTACGCTTTAGCACAACTACAAAAGAAATTTTCTTATATTACGGTAACTGCTTTATATATTGATCATAGATTACATCCTCGCTCTAGGGTATGGGGAGAGCATTGCCATCAAGTTTGTAATGATCTTGGAGTACCTTGCAAAATAATAAAAATTAATGTGCAACCTGCTAAAGGACAAAGTCTTGAAGCAGTAGCTCGGGAAGCACGTTATCAAGCATTTAAAGAGGAAATACAAGAAGGTGAATGTTTGCTTACTGCACAACACCAAGACGATCAAGTAGAAACGGTATTATTACAATTATTTCGAGGTACTGGAACTGCAGGTTTAGCTGCAATGGTATTCAGCCAATCATTTGGTAAGGGCTATTTAATTCGCCCACTTTTAAACTTTACGCAACAGGATCTAAAAGATTATGCTTACCAAAAAAATTTAAGTTGGATTGAAGATCCTAGCAACAAAAACACTGATTTCGATCGCAACTATTTACGCCATCAAATTATCCCAACTTTAAAGGCACGCTGGCCTGGATTAGGTCAAACCTTATCTCGGGTAGCGTTAAATCAAAGGGATGCTAGCACTATTTTAGAGGATCATGCCAGCAAGCATTTACAGAAAATTAAAGATAATCAATGTGGTCTTTCAGTTCGTAAATTAAAAGCCTTATCTCCACCCATCTGTCGTAATGTATTACGATATTGGTTAAAGCAACTAAATTTACCCCTACCAGATTATACTCATTTGCAACGCATTTTAAATGAAATTCTACCTGCCACAGAAGATACTCAACCTTTGATAGCATGGACTGGAGTAGAAGTGAGACGTTATCGGGATAGGATCTATGCCCAACCTCCTATGCCTTATCATAATTCAGAAATAACGCTTTCTTGGGATGGAATAAGCCCACTTATACTACCTTCAAGTGTTGGTGGAAAATTATCTCCGGAATTTACCTATGGGGAAGGATTAGGAATCGAATTTCTACAGGAAAATAAAATAACAGTTGCTTTTCGCCAAGGAGGAGAGAAGATATATTTAAAAAACCACCATCATAGTATTAAAAAACTCTTTCAACAGCAGGGTATTCCTCCTTGGCAAAGAGCAAGAATACCTATGGTATTTTTCAATGAAAAACTCGTTTTTGTTGCTGGTATAGGAATAGATCAAACCTTTCTTCCTAAGCCTCAGGAGAGGGGAGTAGTTATTCGTTGGCTTTCCCACTAATTTTATTTGTAATCTATGACTAAATTTATTTTTATTACCGGTGGCGTTGTCTCTTCCTTAGGTAAGGGAATTGCCTCAGCTTCCTTAGGTGCATTACTTGAGGCGAGAAGGTTTAAGGTCACACTCATTAAACTTGATCCCTACATTAATGTAGATCCTGGTACGATGAGTCCTTACCAGCATGGAGAGGTATTTGTTACTGAAGATGGTACAGAAACTGACCTTGATTTAGGACATTATGAGCGCTTTGTTCGTACTAAAATGACTCGATATAATAATTATACCACCGGGCAAATTTATGAACGAGTGATTGCTAAAGAGCGCAAAGGTGATTATTTAGGCAGCACAGTTCAAGTAATCCCCCACATTACGGATGAAATTAAACGTTGTATTCATAAAGGTGCAGCAGATTCAGAAATTGCATTAGTGGAAATTGGTGGTACCGTAGGAGATATAGAATCGCTACCATTTTTAGAAGCAATTCGCCAAATGCGTATTGAATTAGGGTATCACAATACCCTTTATATTCACTTAACTTTAATTCCCTTTATTGCTTCTGCAGGAGAACTAAAAACAAAACCTACGCAGCATTCAGTTAAAGAGCTTAGATCCATAGGCATCCAGCCAGATATTTTAGTGTGCCGATCAGAGCATTTGCTCCCATCTCAGGAGCGACGTAAAATTGCTTTATTTACTAATGTACCTGATAAGGCAGTCATTTCGGCTGCAACCGTAGATAGCATTTATAAAGTACCTATAGAGTTATGTGAGCAAGGATTAGATAGTATTGTTGTTGATCATCTTCACTTAAGCTCAAATCCTCCAATACTTACTGAGTGGCAGCAGGTACTTTATAATTTGGATCATCCAGATAAAGAAGTCACTATTGGTTTAATAGGCAAATACGTGGATCATAAAGAGGCCTATAAATCTCTTTCTGAGGCACTGATCCATGCTGGGATTCACACACAGACTCGTGTCCATATTACTTATTTTGATTCAGAGGATATTGAAGCTCAAGGTACTTGTCTCTCTAAATTAGATGCTATTCTAGTTCCTGGTGGGTTTGGTAAACGGGGGATTGAAGGTAAAATTGCAACTGCAAAATATGCTAGAGATCATAATATTCCCTATCTCGGCATTTGTTTAGGAATGCAAGTTGCCATTATTGAGTTTGCTCGTAACAAGGCAGGATTACCACAAGCGCATAGTACAGAGTTTGATCAGCATACTTCAAATCCAGTGATTGCATTAGTAACCGAATGGCAGAGAGATGATGGTACTTTAGAGCAGAGAAACACGAATACCGATCTTGGGGGCACCATGCGTTTAGGTGCCTATCAATGTAAATTATTACCTAATACAAAAACCGCTACTTTGTACGGCAAAGAAGTAATTACAGAGCGACACCGTCATCGCTATGAGTTTAATAATAGTTATCGTGAGGTACTTGAGTCTTCAGGATTGATTATTTCTGGGGTTTCTTCTCAAGGAGATTTAGTAGAAATCATTGAGATTCCCAATCATCCTTGGTTTATCGCCTGTCAATTTCATCCTGAATTTATCTCCACTCCTAGGGATAGTCATCCTCTTTTTATGAGTTTTATTACAGCAGCTTTCAAAAATAGGAAAACTACTTAACTATGGATCTTTGTGGGTTTAAAGTAGGATTAGATTATCCACTACTTCTTATTGCGGGTCCTTGTGTGGTTGAAAGTGAAGAACTTGCGTTGGAAACCGCAGGAAATCTTAAAGAAATAACTACTCGACTGGGCATTTCTTTTATTTATAAATCCTCTTTTGATAAAGCAAATCGGACTGGAGTCAATAGTTTTAGAGGATTAGGTTTTGAGCAAGGTTTAGCCATTTTAGAGAAGATAAAAAAAAATTTACAAATACCAGTACTCACTGATGTCCACGAAGATACTCCACTATTGGAAGTAGCTTCAGTAGTCGATGTATTACAAACGCCAGCTTTTCTTTGTAGGCAAACAAACTTCATTCAAAATGTAGCTCGACAAGGATTACCGGTTAATATCAAAAAAGGTCAATTTTTAGCTCCTTGGGATATGGAATATGTAGTAGAAAAAGCAAAATCAGTAGGTAATCAGCAAATTATGGTATGTGAACGGGGAGTTTCTTTTGGCTATAATACTTTAATTTCTGATATGCGCAGCTTAGTAATTATGCGTAACACTGGATGCCCAGTAATATTTGATGCTACCCATTCAGTACAGCAGCCAGGAGGATTAGGGGGAAGCTCTGGCGGACAAAGTGAGTTTGTGCCTCCACTAGCTCGAGCAGCCGCTGCGGTCGGGATTGCAGGTATTTTTATGGAAACTCACCCAAACCCCAGTAAGGCGCTAAGTGATGGTCCTAATTCTGTGCCTCTAAAAGAGATGGAAGTGTTATTAACAACTTTACAGGCTATTGATAGAACAATAAAAAACACTAATCAATAGTATTTATATATTTTTTATATTAGGGAGATAGGCTTAAATGAGTAAAATCACCAAGGTTCTTGGCAGAGAGGTTCTCGATTCCCGAGGTAATCCTACAGTAGAAGCTGAAGTATTTCTTGAAACAGGGGCGGTAGGTCAAGCAATAGTACCTTCTGGTGCATCTACTGGTTCTCGAGAAGCCATAGAATTGCGGGATCAGGACCCTAAGCGCTATGGTGGTAAAGGAGTACAAAAGGCAGTTGCTCATATCAATGGAGAAATTGCTCAAAAGATTGTAGGGCAAGAAGCTAGCCAACAAGAGACGATTGATCAAGTGATGATCGAATTAGATGGCACACCTAATAAAGCTCGGTTAGGTGCTAATACGATTTTAGCAGTCTCACTAGCTACTGTTCGAGCATCTGCTCAAGAAGCAAAAAAGCCTTTATATGATTATCTAAATAAAACTGGTGCTTTTCAAATGCCAGTGCCTATGATGAATATCCTCAATGGGGGGGTACATGCAGATAACAATGTAGATATACAGGAGTTTATGATTGTACCCTTTGGGGCAAAAAACATTACCGAAGCAGTCCGTTATGGAGCTGAAGTGTTTCACTGTCTAAAAAGTATACTCCATAGCCGAGGATTAAATACCAATGCTGGGGATGAAGGAGGATTTGCTCCTGATTTACCTTCTAACGAATCGGCCATTGAAGCAATATTAGAAGCTATTATTAAAGCAGGGTATACACCTGGTCAAGATTTAGGGCTAGCGATGGATTTAGCCAGTACCGAATTTTATAAACAAGGTCATTATATCTTTGATGGTAAAGAACATACCAGTGAGGAGTTAACCCATGTACTTGAAACTTGGGTAGGACGTTATCCTATTGTTTCTATTGAAGATGGGATGGCTGAGAATGATTGGGAAGGCTGGGCTTTACTTACTCAAGCATTAGGTCAGAAGATCCAGTTGGTGGGAGATGATTTATTTGTTACCAATACCAAAATCTTAAAAGAAGGGATTGATAAAAATATTGCTAACTCCATTTTAATTAAAGTCAATCAAATTGGCACTTTGACTGAAACTCTAGCCGCTATTCATATGGCAAAAGATGCCAAGTATACTACAGTGATTTCTCATCGTTCTGGAGAAACGGAAGATACTTTTATCGCAGACTTAGCTGTGGCTACCTGTAGCGGTCAAATTAAAACTGGCTCTTTATCTCGCACTGATCGGGTAGCTAAATATAATCAACTTATTCGTATTGAAGAAGCTTTAGGAAACAGAGCTACTTTCCTTAGGCATAAAATATTTACCAGATCATAGCTCATATGAATTCTTCTATTATCTTGTGCGATTTATTGTATTACTTATTTTATTAGGATTATTAATATCACTTCAATATAGTATATGGATAAAGCCTAATGGTCTTAAAGAATTGCAGCGTCTAAATCGAATTATTGCACAACAACAGGAAGAAAACCAAGGGCTTTTGGAACGTAATCAATTTCTAAATGCTGAAGTGCAAGATTTAAAAAATGGGCTAGAAGCTATAGAAGAACGGGCAAGAAGTGAGCTAGGGATGATTAAAAAAAATGAAACGTTTTTTCAAGTTATTGAAAAATGATCTCTCCTAATTATTGGGTGGTTATTCCTGCTGCAGGAATAGGAAAGCGAATGGGTAACCAAATTCCTAAGCAATACCTCCCTCTTTTAGGAAAAACTGTAATTGAGCATACCATCAATGTATTTTTGGATTACCCGGCTATTCAAGGAATTATAGTGGCTACTTCTGATGAAGATTCTTGGTGGTCACAGTATTTCCCTGAGCAGCACCCAAAAATTACAAGGGTTGCAGGAGGCAAAGAACGCTGTCACTCCGTACTTAATAGTTTGGTGTATTTGCAGACATTAGCAAATCCAGAAGATTGGGTTTTAGTTCATGATGCAGCCCGACCTTGCTTGCAACAAATGGATTTAAATTTATTGATTGAAACTCTAGATAGCCATTCCGTAGGTGGATTACTCGCATTACCAGTAAGTGATACCTTAAAACGAGGTAGCAATCAAAGAGAAGTAGTAACTACTGTGAGTCGGGAAAATTTATGGCGAGCACTCACCCCCCAAATGTTTCGATGCAAAAAGCTCTATGATGCACTAGTCAGTGCAATTAATCATGGTAACTACGTTACTGATGAAGCTAGTGCTATGGAGCAGGCGGGGTATACTCCTTATTTAGTAGAAGGGCATGGAAGTAATATTAAAATTACTCATCCTCAAGATCTTATCCAAGCAGAATTTTTTTTAAATAGATAGGAGTAGCAAAAAAATGCGGGTAGGTCATGGTTTTGATGTCCATCGCTTTGGCATTGGAAAAGATCTAATTATTGGTGGAGTAAAAATTCCTTTTGAACAGGGTATCATTGCCCATTCAGATGGAGATGTAGTGATTCATGCCCTATGTGATGCTTTACTAGGCGCTGCTGCCTTAGGGGATATTGGTCAGCACTTTCCAGATACAGATCCTGCCTTTGAAAATGCAGATAGTCAGAAATTACTTCAACATGTGATGGATTTAGTACGTCAGCAGAACTTAACTCTAAGTAATGGGGATATTACCATTGTTGCCCAAAAACCAAAGCTTGCTGCCCATATTCCAAGTATGAAAGAAACATTAGCTCCTAGCCTCGGCATTGCTATTAATCGATTAAATATTAAAGCTACGACTACAGAAAAGATGGGTTATATTGGTAGAGTTGAGGGTATTGCTGCCCATGCAGTCGTTTTATTGGAAGAGTAAAGGTATTTAATTAAAAAAGGTGAACAATAGCTCGTTTACTGCTTGAGGGCAGTCCACCTGAATCCAATGGCTACAGGAATCTAAATATATTACTTCATACCTGGTATTCATTACTTTATCCAATTTTTTATTAAGGCCAGTAGTTAAAGCTTTATCGTTTTTGCCCCAAATAATTCTTGTGGGAACCTCTACTTTTTTATTACGTAAATCCCTATTGACTCCATAGCGAAACCCAGCACGATAATAGTTTAGAGAAGCGGTTAATGAATCTCTTTCCTTAAAAGCATTAACATAGAGGTTAATATCCCTACCATTAATATGCTCTTTATTAAAGAGCCAGCCTTGCATATTAGATTGAAAAAATTTTTTTAGAGTCTTACTCAGAATTAGCTCTGGAATCATTGGGATCTGAAAGGCAATCATATACCAACTTTTTATCAGCTGACGGGGGTTCGCAAGGAGATTTTTCATCATTAATTTAGGGTGAGGGCAATTGAGAATAACTAACTTTTCAGTTAGCTTTGGAAAGCAAGTAGCAAAATGCCAAGCAACTACTCCCCCCCAATCGTGACCTACAATAAAAGCTTGATGAAACCCAAGTTGTTTTATAAGTTCATAGATGTCTTGTATAACATATTTAGTTTGGTAACATGCTACTCTACTAGGCTTATCTGAAAGATTAAACCCTCTTAAGTCTGGGGCTATAACAGTAAATTTTTTAGCTAGTTCTGGTAATTGATACCGCCAGCTGTACCAGAATTCAGGCCATCCATGCAATAATACTACTAATTTCTTGCCATGCCCTTGGCGAACATAGTGTATGTTAATACCATTTACTTTTATAAATTGATGTTTTAACCTCATAAAAGCATATCTATTTCAATTAAAAATATTTTTGAATTCGTTTGTTTTATCTAAAATTTAGACTAAAGAAGTGCTCTATATTTTAATTTATTACTATAAATTTCTATTTTTTTGAAATATTTACCTATTTTTTTAAGCCTGCAGGGAAAAAAATGCTTAGTAGTAGGGGGCGGGGCAGTAGCTACTCGAAAAGTAGAATTGCTTTATCAGGCAGGAGCAATAGTTACGATTGTTGCTTTAGAAATATGCGAGCAATTACAAATACTTATCCAACAAGTAGGATCTATCCAAATACAGCAAAAACCATTTCAAAAAACTGATATTCAAAAGGACTATCATGTAGTTATTGCCGCTACTTGTAATCAGGAACTTAATAAGCAAATTAGCCAGTTAGCACAAGCACGTCATATATTGGTAAATGTAGTGGATAGTCCTCAACTTTGTACTTTTATTTTTCCTGCGATTGTAGATCGATCGCCTTTAATAATAGCTCTATCTACCGGGGGAGGATCTCCAATCCTTGCTCGGTTATTACGTGCTAAGCTGGAATCTTTAATTCCCCATAGTTATAGTCGCCTTGCTGATTTTGCAGCTTATTATCGCAGCAAGGTAAAACGCTATATTACAGATCCTAAAGCACGAAGAGTATTTTGGGAAAAAATACTCCAAGGAAGCATTGGAGAAAAAGTATTAGCTGGTCAAGAACAGGAAGCGAGTAATGCACTAGATCAAGCATTAATTACTCATCAAGATCTTTGCCAAGGAGAGGTATATTTAGTAGGGGCAGGACCCGGTGATCCAGATTTACTTACTTTTCGTGCTTTGCGGTTAATGCAACAAGCCGATATTGTACTCTATGATCGCTTAGTTAGCCCAGAAATTTTGGGCTTAGTTAGGCGGGAAGCTGAGCGAATTTACGTGGGAAAAAAAAGAAACTGGCATAGCTTGCGACAAGAGGAAATTAATGGTCTATTAGTAACCTACGCAAAGGAGGGAAAGCGGGTATTGCGGTTAAAGGGTGGCGATCCCTTTATTTTTGGCAGAGGCGGAGAGGAAATCGCTCATTTAGTGATTGAACAGATTCCTTTTCAAGTTGTTCCTGGTATTAGTGCAGCTTCAGGTTGTGCTTGCTATGGTGGAATTCCTCTAACCCATCGGAATTATGCCCATAGCTGTATTTTTATTACTGGTCAACTAAAAGATGGTCAACTAGATTTAAATTGGCAAGCACTCGTACAGCCTCAACAAACCATTGTGGTGTACATGGGATTAGCAGGATTTCCTTTATTATGCCAAAAGCTAATAGGTCATGGAATGACAGGTGCTATGCCAGTTGCACTCATTCAACAGGGTACTACAACAAATCAAAAGGTGTTTACAGGTACTTTAGCTACCTTGCCTAGTCTTATTGCCAAGAAAGAGATTCAGGCACCTACCTTAATTATTATTGGTGAAGTGGTCAAACTTCATGATCAGTTTGCGTGGTTTAATCCATCGAACCTAGCCTAGGTATATTGAAACCGCATGGATAAATCTATGGCCTTAATATCTTTAGTTAAAGCACCAATAGAGATATAATCCACGCCAGTTTCTGCAACTTGGCGAACATTGCCTAAATTAATACCGCCAGAGGCTTCTAGCTTTGCTCTTTTCTGATTTAGCTCAACTGCTTTAATAAGATCTGAAATTTGAAAATCATCAAGTAAAATAATATCTGCTACTGCATCTAATGCTTCTTGAAATTCAATAAGATTTTCTACTTCCGTTTCTATTGGTAGATTCTTAGGGTTATTTCTTTTTGCTTGTTGAATAGCTTGGGTAATAGAACCTGCCGCTAAAATATGATTTTCTTTAATTAAAATCCCATCGTACAATCCATAGCGATGATTATGGCAACCACCACAACGTACCGCATATTTTTGGGCATTACGTAGCCCCGGAATCGTTTTACGGGTATCTAAAATCTTAGTAGGTAATCCTAAAATTGCGGTGGCATAGGCATGAGCAATCGTTGCAGTACTTGATAGGGTTTGTAAAAAATTTAAGCCAGTCCGTTCTCCTGTTAAGATAGGAACAGCAGATCCAAAAAGGGTGCAGATAATTTGATTAGCTGTAATAGAATCACCATCCTGTAACATCCAATTAATCATAATGTTAGAATCTAGCTGGCGAAAAGCCTCTGAAAACCAAGGAATGCCACAAAGAATTCCAGGTTCCCGACTAATTACAGTTGCTTTTACTGTAGCAGTATTTTTAATTAAGGAAGTGGTGATATCGCCACTGCCTATATCCTCAGCTAAGGCTTGGCGAACTTCTGCTTCAATATTATGGTTCTGATGATGATTATTCATAGATATTTAGAAAATGATCACGCCCTTAATCCCCTTAAATAATTTTTCCATAGATTCCCAAGGTTGGCTTACCCATACTCGCCATCTTATTTCCCCCAATTATGATGAAAGACCTGTTGATACTGTAATAGATTGGCTAGTGATTCATTGTATTAGTTTACCACCGGGGGAATATGGTGGCCCTTGGATTGATAGATTATTTACTAATACCCTTGATCCTAATGTCCATCCTTATTTTCGGGAAATTTATCATTTAAAAGTATCGACCCACGTATTGATTACTCGCCAAGGTATCATTACCCAATATGTATCCTTTCATAAAAGAGCATGGCATGCAGGAGTGTCTTCTCTCCAAGGTCGAAATCGATGTAATGATTTTACCATTGGCATAGAGCTTGAAGGTACAGATACCACTACTTATGAATTAATCCAGTATCAAGTCCTTGCTCAGCTAATTCAAGTACTAATAGCCGCCTATCCTAGTTTATCTACTGAGCGGATTGTAGGTCATGAACATATTGCTCCAGGACGTAAAACCGATCCAGGCGTGGGTTTTGATTGGAATTATTTAAAAAAATTACTTACTATCTACTAAGTAAAATTTTCCTATCGTTTATATAGGGTAATAAAAAAATCAGCCCAGTAAGATTAAAAGCCATCCCCAGTAAAAATCCTACACCATGTTTTTGGAGATCAATATAACCGTCGCCAAACACTGATGAAAACACGGAATAAAACATAACAAAACTTCCTAAACTGTTCATGGATATCAATAGTGTTAGATAGGAATTTTGAGCAGTCGATTTTACTAAAAGTACACAAACAGTCAAGCTCGCTATCATTAAAAATAAAGTAAATAAAGATAATAATTGCTTGGGAACAGCTTGAGAAAATACATAAGAAAAGGAAGAAGTTTTTAATAATCCGTACTTATTAGTATATTGAAAGTTATGATCTTTAAATTCTAGATGCCCTAAATAAGTAGGATAATAAGGATATGTTCCAGCGATACCTTTACTCATTGGAATAAAAAATATTTTAGGATCCGTGATAAATAAACCAATAATCTGAAATCGATTAAGATATTCAACCTCTGAGCATGGGTGATGAGATGGATCTTCTATTCCATACCAACTGACCCCTACTCCTTCTAAACAAGATTGAGGTAACCCAAGCTTTGCTAATACTTGTTTTTTATTGGTAGCAGCAGCTAATACGGTTTGGAGAAAAGTGTCGGTTTTATTAACTAAATTGATACTTTTCATATTCTCTGAATTCGGCTGATTTAACTGGTTGTACGCTAAGGGAAGTATCAAAGAAAGTAATAATATTCCTATACAACTTTTTTTGTATCCTTTCAGAAATAAAGTAACATTGCCTATTAACCCTAGAATCACTGCTAAAGGCATATATTGTTGCTTACTTAAACCAAGCCATATCAGAGAGCCTAGAGTAAGGAGAATTAGGGATAGACTTATCTCTTTTTTCTTTACCGAAATAAGATAAATTATGCTGAATAAGGCAAAAAATAGCCCTAAAATTACCGAAAAATCAGTATACAATGTATTAATATAAAGTAAGTTACTGAGATCGCTAAAGACCAAGAAAAAAAGCCAAGCAATAATAAGCCTATTTATTCCATCTTTAATGATAAAAAGTAAACTACTAAGTAGAATCAATAAAAAAGTAACTTTATAAAAAGAGACTTCCCTAAAATCAATCCTATCTCCTATAGTATGAAAAATAGTAGTTATCCAAGGAAATACATTATCAATAGATTTTAGGCAAGTTTGTTTTCTTTGATCTCCATCAAAAATAAGGGTATTGACTGAGTACAGTCGATTAGATTCAGTTTTAAACTTATCTGGATAGAACTGCCAAATTCCAATGCAACTAGATTGCCTTGTAAAGTCATAATTATTAGCATAACCCATAAAAGGGTGAGTAAAAATGACTAAAGCTATCTTAAGAAAAGTTACCGTAATCAGTAGATAGGTAAGGATTGGAATGTGACGTCTCTTAGCAAAGAGTATGAGCGATTTCAATACAATAGAAGCTTATTTAAATGGGCGGTAAAAAGGAAAATGGGCGAGAGCAAGCATGGGTTTATCGCCAGGGGTGTCCCCATAGGCATAGATCTCTGAATAATTATCTACGTCATAGGCTGCTTTGATTCTTCGTACTTTTTCCTCTCCATAGCAATTCTCGCCTACATATTTACCCGTAATGAGCCCATTGACTGTTTCTAATTGGGTGGCAATTAAATCCATGTCCAGACTTTTAGTCCAACCTTGTAACCACAGGTCAATAGAAGCACTGACAATCACTACTTTATGGTTTTGCTGTTGATGCCAATGTATTTTTTCTAATCCAGTGGGTTTTAATATTTGGGGGATTCTTTGCTCAGCGTACTGCTGCCCTTTTTCTATTAATTCACTTTCAGGCATACCACCAAAAAAATAAGTCAGGGCTTTTCCTTTCGCAAGGCTGTTATTCTGTAGTTTTAAACCATAGGCAAGTAAGGTGGGAGAAAGTACTATCCCTCCTAATAGAACTTGAGACCAACTTTTTGAAAATAAAATAAAATCAGCAATACTATCCCGATAGGTAAGAGTCCCATCAAAGTCAAAAAACGCAATACCCTTATGCATATAAAGTGCTTAACTATAATTTTGTTCTATGAAAGATAAAATTGGGTAAATGAATAATAATCAGCATGATCCAGCGCCAAATAGGTTTTACATAAATGACTGATTTTTTCTTAATTAGCCCATCAAAAATAGCGTCTGCTACTTCTTCTGGCTGAGCAGTAAGCCGATCAGGTAAATTTAAACCAGCAGTCATTTTAGTATTTACAAACCCTGGCTTTACTGTAAGTAGGGTAACACCAGAAAAGCTTAGCCGATGACTTAGTCCTGCTAAATAGGCAGTTAATCCAGCTTTAGTAGAACCATAAATATAGTTACTTTGTCGTCCTCGATCTCCTGCCACTGAGCTAATTGCTGCAATAAATCCTGCTTTGCGTTGGGTAAAATCTTGAGCAATTATTTCCAGAATGCTTATTGCACCTGCATAGTTAGTATCAATCATTGCTTTTGCTTGATTAAAATCCTGCTGTGCCGATTGTTGATCAGTCATTAAGCCGGCTGCAAAAATAACCCCTATCGGTTTTGTGGGTAAGCTTTCATAAAAGCTTTGATGGCTGGCAAAATCTACGGCATCAAAAGTCAATGTTCGGGTAGTCACTTTAAAGCGTACTTGAATATCAGTAGCTATTTTTTCACACACCGCTGTATTACGAGAGGCTAAATATAAGTTATATTTTTCTTTTCCATAGCGTCTAGCACAAGCAATCGCTATATCGCTACTTGCGCCTAAAATTAATATCCATTGTCCTTGATTCATAATGCAAGTCTTTTTGAGAGTAAGGATTGAAAGTGTAAATTTAGTTCTAATTCTTGTCGTAACTTACGAAAACGCGCTACATTTGGATAGCTTTGTTCAAATTGAGTTTTGGTCAACAGTGCATCTTTAGCCAAATAAACTCGCCCTCCTAATGCTACTACTTGATCAGTGATTTCTTGAATTAGTCTCACCGTAATTGGATGAGCTTTGAAATCTAAAGCAAGACTATAACCTTCCATAGGAAAAGAAAGCCAGTTATTATTTTCTTTTCCGTATAATTTAAGCACCGCTAAAAAGCTACCTAAACTTTTAAGTTGTTGTAAAATGGTGGTCAATCCATCAAAACTCACCGTTTTAGGCAAAATAAACTGAAATTGAACAAACCCTTTTTTACCATAAATTCGATTCCATTGGGAAATCACATCTAAAGGATAGAAAAAAGTGTCTATGTGGGGTTTTTGCTGGGAAATCCCTTGGGGGGCTTTACCGTAATAAAGAGCATTAAACGCCTTAACACTCCATTGATTTAAGGTAAATGTAGGGAAATTAAAGGGAATAGTAAGCTTAGTTTTTGAGGGCTGGTAAGCTAAATCTCCATCCGTTGCAAAATCACCCACCATAATCAGGGATTGACCTAATTTTTCTCCTTGAGCGAGACAATCAATCCAGGCCACAGAATAAGGGGCACTTTGATGAGCTTCAAACGCTTCAAAAGTTTCTGCAAGATTACTGGTTTTAATGGTAGTTTGATTAATCCATTGAGAAGATACGGGCTTTAAATAAAAAGAGGCTTGAGTAATAATTCCAGTTAAGCCCATCCCACCACAGGTTGCATGAAACAAATCCGTATTTTCTGTAGGCGAGCAAATAAAGTACTGATGGTTAGGAAGCAGCAGTACAAAAGATTTTAAGTATTGGCTAAAGCAACCCTGAGTATGGTGATTTTTGCCATGAACATCAGAGGCAATGGCACCACCCACCGTAATATACTTCGTTCCTGGCGTTACAGGTAAAAACCAGCCACGAGGTAGAAAAGCTTCAATAATTTCTGAAAATAAAACGCCAGTTTCACAAGTGAGTAACCCACTTTGCTCATCAAAAGAGAGCATATGGTTTTGCCGATTCTGGGGCAGGTAAGCTTTAGCTAAAGCCGCATCTCCATAGCTACGAAAATTTCCTGTAGTTACAAAAGGATTTTTCCAGATTTGGTAGCTATGTGATAATGGTTCTGCATCAATAACTGGGTAACGCCCCCATCCTGATATTTTCATAACGCAATTTTAAACAAATACAAACTTACGATCTAATAAATACTTCACCATATAACCTACAGCAAGACCAATGGCACCACCTATATATTGAGCTCCTTCAAAGGAGAAGAAGTAGAAAAATTCCATTTCTGTACCCCAGAAAATGAAAGTCGTAAATACGCCCATCAAAGAATAAAGCCCGAATTTTTGTAAGTTATCTTTTTTACTTTTCGTTTCATAACGAAAAATCCATTTTTTATCTAAAATATACTTAGTCACTAGGCCTGCTAAGGTTCCTACTATCAGTGCCATATATAAAACCCATTTACCTTCAAAAAAATGAAAGATAGGCCACTGAAATAAAAGATTAATGCCTGTAGCAATAAATGCAAAAAGAGTATATAGAATTATAAACATTGGATAAAGTGATGACCACTAGAATTAGTGATTTGGCAAGGTGGATTGGATTTATACGCCAAAAATTGTTTAAACCTTGTATCGTCTAATATAGCAATATAGCCATGATGAATAATATTTTCATAACTTTGTTCATCTAGGAAATATTTAGGATGATAAATAAGTTGATACTCAATCTCGTGATTATCCTTCAACAACAAATGCAATTTATGCTGATCTGTAGCCTTGAAAGAGGTTTGGTATTTATCAAAATGTCTATCCCGATAAAGTACTACTCTAGCCATAGCTCGCCTTACGAAATTCTCCTCTGTATAGAAATAATCTGCAAATAGGTAGAGATTAATTACTGAGCGGTTTTGGGCAAGGATTTTAGAGAACCATGCTCGAGTATCTTTAAATAAACTAGAATCGTAGTAACCAAGTTCAGTATAAATATAAGGATTGTATTTTTTAAATATAAAATCCTTAAAGCTATTTGCTTCTACAACCAGTGCTTGGAATCCAAGAGCAATAAACCCAGCAATGAATATTTTTTTAATTACCCTTGGACGTGTTAAATGCAATACAAAACCAATTATCCAAAAAAGGAAAATTATTAAAAATGGGTAGATAGGTGCAAAAAACCTTGTATCTAGTGGATCAAAATAAGATACCGTTGCACTATAAATTGTTAGCCCAACATAAATACACATGGAAAATACCGGAATACATATGGGAATATATTGCTTGAGATCGCTAAATTGTTTTTTTATCAGCATGCTATATAAAAAAAGAAAAATAGCAAACAAGCATAAAAATAAAATCGCTTGGTTATCACCTGTAATAGTATTTATAAATCTTTCAATATTTATTGAAGCACCCCAAGGGGATGGAGTTCTTGGCCCATGGAAAGTTTTATCTTTTAAATAATTCCTAATTACCCATAATACAGATGGGATGGTTGATACTATTACTAGTAGATAATATTTAAGTGAGCTAAAAGTAAATAATTTCTTATCAATTGCTCTGATAAAAAAAACATATAAAGCAAATAAACAAATAGCATAATAACCAAGATATCGAGTGAGTGCCGTCAGCGATACAAGTATGGAAACAAAAATTAAATTTTTAAAATGATCTGTCTTATAGTGTTTCATTAAAAAATAAACAATAGCTAGGGAGAAAGCAGTAAAAAGATTCTCACTCCATGCGTATTGATATATGTATATAAAATTAATATTAAAGATGAGTAATGCTACTGCGAAAATTCTTAGATAGACTCCGTATTCAAATTCAAAAAAGTCTAATATTTTATTTACAAAATAAATAACAAAAAATAACGAGATAGCCGCAACTAGTATTGCAGAGACCGCAGGAGAGAGGTGTAGAAATTCCATAACTGCGATCAACAACGGATATCCTGGAGGCCACTGAGTTCTCAAAGCAGAGAGATCAAAATGGTTAAATATAAATAATGAAGAATAAAGGTAATTTCCCGAATCAGGGCTAAGGGCAATTCCTTTTTTGATTAGCCAAATATACCAAAAAATTGCCGGGATTAGAGAAATTAAAAAGGTAGTATAGTCTTTTAAGTTTATTTTTTTCATTTAATGACCTGTTTTTAGCTAACACCAATATCTCCTTGAAGAAGGGAAAATAAAATGGCTACTAAGACTAATATTTGATGCCGATAGAAAAAAGAAATGAGCAATTTTCGAAATTGGCTATCAAGACCTGAAATTAAAGCAAGTGTAATAAACAAATTAGTTAAGGCTAATGCCCACCATCTAAAAAAATCAGCTCCTAGAGGGTATAAAGCAAGTGGGCTTAAGGCAGAGCTAAATAAAAGTAATTTTTTACTAACCCTATTTTTGCAAATATCTTTAAATACTAAGCTAACAATGAGCAGTAGAGTAGGTAGTAGTACAAAAAACCGCTTAAGGTGTTTTATTTTTGTTTTCTCTGTTTTTAACTGTGCTACTGTAAAATCAAAATTTTCTTTAATTTCTCGACCATGGACTACCGCTACTGAATCTTGTTGTACTTGATCTCCATAAATATTAACAAGTTTTTCATAGTGCTCAGTTAGCGTACTATGTTGTGCTAATCCATAAGTAGAGATGATATAAGTAGTAAATAATAGAGCTCCAGCTAACAAATAAAGTACTATTTTAGCCTCTTTAGAAGAATCCCAATAAAAGCCAAAAGCAAGGACTAAAGGTATATAGATAAAAAAAGTAGCTTCATGAATTAAAATTCCTATAGTCATTAACAAGTAAGTAAAGAAATAGGCAAATAGGTTACTACTTTTATAAATAATAAATATAGAAAATAGAGAGATGACTAAACTAATCCCATCAGTTCGGCCAAAATCATGATAAAAGTGCTGAATAGTGCCTGAATGAGAAAAAACAAAGAGAGAAAATAATAAAAAACCAGTAGCTTGCCAATCCCTTTTGAAGGGTAGAATAAACATTACTGACAAAGCAATACAAACCCCTAAGAAAATCCCGTAGGCTAGTATATTGGCTACTTCATAGCTCATTTGAAAGCCTAACTGGCGGACGATTTCACCTAATAATCCTCGTTTTAAAAATTCATCTTGATAATCAAATAAAAATTGAGTGTAATTCCAGTTATTTATGTAGGCTAAACCAGTATGACCATGACTATGAAGAAGATGAGCAAGCAAGGCTAGGAATATAAAAACACCTAGCCAAAGGATTTTTCTAATATCCCCTGTTTCTCTAAAAAGCATTTTTAATTGTAGAGCTCAAACTCTTTGAAAAATAGAGTCTCCCCCATATATAAGTGGCTAACTGATAATTCATTGCAAAGCCTAGCTGGTGAATAATCTCTCCAACTAATCTCCGCTTAATAAATTCATCTTGGTAGTTAAATAACAGGTGTGTATATAACCAATCTGAACAATAGGGGGTGTAAGAAAGAGCATTGGAAAAAACCTCGTTAAATAAGCTGTAGAGGGCCTAACTTAACGGAAATAGCAATTGCAATAACTACTAAAATTTGATACCGGTAAAAAAAGGAAATAAGTAAATTTCGAAAGCGATGATCGGTACCTGCAATCAAAGCAGTACTCACAATTAAGTTAGTCACTGCTAATGCCCACCATCTTGAAAAATCATACGCCAGAGGATATAGAGCAAGAGGACCTAATGCAGCAACAAACACTAATAGTTTTTTGCTATAGCCATTTCTTTTAATTTCTTCATAAATTAATAAAATATAAATTAAAAACGTAGGCCACAAGAGGATAAAAATCCTTTTGTGGGTTTTTTTTACATTGGTGCTTTTATTTTTTATAAGATCAATAACAAGGTTTATATTTTTCTTGATACCCCGATCATGAAGTATGGCTACTGTATCATGTCGCACACATATTTCGTAGGCACTATCTTCTTCTATACACGCTCCATACATATTCTTTAATTTCGTATAATGTTGTTCTAAAGTACTGTTTTTTACTAATCCGTGAGTAGAAACTATATAGGTTGTCAGCAATAAGATACTGGCTAAGATCACTAGCTGTAATACGTTTTCTTTACTACTATCCAAATAAAAACTAAAAGCAAGCACCAGCGGCACATACATAAATAAGGTAGCTTCGTGGATTAGAATAACAATTATCATTAACAAACAAATTGGAATATTAATATATGGTTTTCTAATTTTAGAAACTAAAAACAGGCATAACAGGGTTAAAATTAAATTAATACCATCAGTGCGACCAAAGTCAGAATGAAAATGTTGAATAGTACCTGGATGAAAGAATACAAAGAGAAAAAATAATAAACAACCAGTAGAGCGCCAATATCCTCTAAAGGGATAAGTAATAGCTATAATTAATGAAATACAAACCAAGAAAAAAATAGAATAAGCTAAAATGTAAAATACATCATGGCTCATTTGGAATCCTAATTGTCTCAGAATTTCCCCAACTAAGCCTCGTTTAACAAATTCATCTTGATAGTTAAATAAGTAATGGGTATATACTGCAGGAGTTGCTACTTCCTTTCTAAAGTAGAGGTAAGTGTAATATTGACAAGTTAAAAGTGCGAAAAACCCTAGTAGC
This sequence comes from Candidatus Nitrosacidococcus tergens, assembly GCF_902810445.1. Lineage (NCBI taxonomy): Bacteria > Pseudomonadati > Pseudomonadota > Gammaproteobacteria > Chromatiales > Chromatiaceae > Candidatus Nitrosacidicoccus > Candidatus Nitrosacidicoccus tergens. The sequence goes on from NZ_LR778175.1 coordinate 819,296, forward strand.
CCTATTTTTATAAGATCGTTTTTTTCTTTTAAGAACCTCATTAGGCTTTTCCTAATTATACTTATATATATAAAATCCAAATAAATGCACCTATCCAACCCATTAGGGTAAATTGGATAAATAAATCTCTAAGTAATATTTTTGAAGGATTACCGCTTCTTTCCTCTACAAAGGTAATTTGCATATAGCGAAGCACACCAAGCAGCACAAAAACAGAGGTTAAATATAAATTATCTGTATGTAATCGATAGGCAACTTCAGCAGAAATAGACCATAGGATATAGGCTAAAATTACAATTGAGGCACACATGATCATGGATAAATCAAGAAATTGTAAATTGTACCCATCAATTACTTTACGGAGTTTTTGGTCTGTATTTAGGTAAATGAGGACATCATCTCGTCGCTTTGCTAGCGACAAAAAAAGAGCTAATAAAAAAGTCATCACAATGATCCAATGGGATAATACGACTTGAGTAGCCTCTGCACCTACAAAAAGGCGAATCACAAAGCCTGAAGCGATAATGACTATATCGATAATAGCAATATGTTTTAGCTTAAGACTATAAGCAAAGTTTAAAATTAAGTAAATAATTGTAATCAACAAAGTTTTTAAAGATACATACCATAAAATATATCCACCACTTAATAAAAATAAGATCAAAAAACCAAAGGCAGTAGATGTTGTGATTTGTCCTGAAGCAAGGGGGCGAGTGTATTTTTGTGGGTGACGAGCATCTTCTTGCCTATCTATCCAATCGTTAAATATATATATTGCACTGGCTATAAAGGAGAAGCCAATAAAAGCAATAGTTGCTTTTATAACAGTTTCTGTGTTAGTAATTTGGAATCCAAAAAAAGCAGGTAGAAAAATAAATAGATTTTTCGTGTATTGGTAAGGTCTGGCAAGTTTTATAAGATGGTGAATCATATTTCTATGCTGTATTTTTATACATCAATTAGGAAGGTAAAAAAATAGTGCTTTACTTTTGGGAAGAGTATAAATAGTTTATTCGCTTTTTCGAATAAAGCGAATAATTTGCCGCCGATCTTTTTTAGAAGGTCGGGTAGGAATTCCCAAATGGGATCGTTCCTCCTTAAGCTGAGCTGCAAGTGCTTGTCTTTTCGCTTGACTTTGTTCCGTCTCTTGATATAAAGAAGCAGCTTCAGGTGCAGATCGTCGCTGTTTAGAAAGACTTAGGATTTCAATTTCATATTCAAACCGCTCACGGCGAATTAAGAGATGATCCCCAATGTTTACTCTATGACTAGATTTAGCTCGCTGATGATTAAGATGTACTTTACCACCACTGACTGCTTCTGAAGCAAGGCTACGAGTTTTAAAAAATCTTGCTGCCCAAAGCCATTTATCAATACGGATTTTTTCATCTTCAGCCATACATTGAAAGTTATCTTAAACAAGTTTGTAAAAAACGGATAATTCTCTGATCTAACCAATATTCCATATTCCATAGCCTACGACTACTTACAAACCCTACATGTCCCCCTTGTTGGCTTAACTCTAATTGTACTGAATCGGAAAGATCTGTCTCGGAAGGAATAGCTGTTTGAGGCAAAAAGGGATCGTCTTTACTATGAAGGATAAGTGTAGGTGTTTTTATTCCAGCTAAAAATTGTTTGCAGCTAGATTGTTGCCAATAATCATAAGCATCTTTAAATCCGTGAAGCGGAGCTGTCACTAAGTTATCAAACTCTTCAAATGTCTGTACTTTTCTTAAAGCCTTTAGGTTAAAGGGGCAATTTTTATTAGAAAATTTACGACGCATAGAGCGTTTAAGAGTTCTAATCAAAGCGATCTGATAAATTCTTGAAGATCTTTGAGAAAGTTGCTGTGCTGCCTGTTGAAGATCAAAAGGAATTGAAACTCCAACTGCACTTTTTAAAGAATTTTGTTTTATTTGAGTACCCAACCACTTAAGGAGTACATTTCCACCTAAGGAGTAACCAATAGCAGCAAGTGGTGTATTAGGCTCTCTTTCTTGTAGCATATTTAATACGGTTTGAAAATCTACTGTGTCTCCTGAATGATAGCCACGATTTAGGCGATTAGGCTCTCCACTGCACCCTCGAAAGTGCATTAATACGCCGCGCCATCCTTGATAAGCAATGGCTGTTAACATCCCAGAGGCATATCGGGAGCGATAGGATCCCTCTAGTCCATGAAGAATAATAACAATAGGACCTTTCCCTTGTCCACTCCAAGTGAGATCTAAAAAATCCCCATCAGGGAGCTCTAAACGCTCCCATAAAAGTAAGGTTTTTGGACGAGTACGAAACCGAGCGCCCCAAATAGTTTGTAAGTGTGGATTTGAAAGCCACCAAGGAGCTTGAAAATCACTTGAAATAATCATGCACTAAGACTTAGATTGAGGGGTTTGAGCAAGCGTACTCTCGCTCTCTAAAGTAGAGATATCTTGGGTAATTATTTCACCTCGGCTGATAGAGCGTAACAAGCGGCGCATAATTTTCCCTGATCGGGTTTTAGGGAGATTATCTACAAATTTAATTTCATCCGGTCGAGCGATGGGACCTATTTGATGAGAAACCCAAATTCTTAACTCTTGTATTAAAAGGTTTTGCTTTTCTTCATCCAAAGGTTCAATATCTTTTAAGGTAATATAAGCAAGAATAGCTTCACCTTTAATGCCATCAGGGCGACCAATAATCGCCGCTTCTGCCACTTGGGGGTGAGCGACTAGGGCAGATTCAATTTCCATAGTACCCAAACGATGACCTGCCACATTTAAAATGTCATCATCTCTGCCTAGAATCCAAAAATACCCATCTTCATCTAAATGAGCACTATCCCCAGCTAGATAGTATTTACCTTCAAATTTACGCCAGTAAATATCGTAGTAGCTTTGTTTGTCTCCCCAAATAGTACGCACCATGGAAGGCCAAGGCTGAGTAATAACTAAATGCCCCCCTTCATGGGGAGAAGTCACGGGATTTCCTTCTTCATCCACAATAGCAACACAAATGCCTGGTAAGGGTAAGGTGCAAGAACCTGGTTTTGTAGGTATAGCCCCTGGCACAGGTGCAATCATATGAACCCCTGTTTCTGTTTGCCACCAAGTATCTACAATGGGGCAGCGTTCTCGACCAATCACTTGGTGATACCATATCCAAGCTTCTGGATTAATGGGCTCTCCTACCGATCCGAGTAATCTCAATCGTGAAAGATCATAGGATTCGGGTATTTCCTTACCCATCTTCATAAAGAGTCGAATTGCGGTAGGGGCAGTATAGAAAATACTTACTTTATGATCTTGGCAAATCTTCCAGAATCTTCCTCCGTCTGGAAAAGAAGGAGCTCCCTCATAAATGACTATCGTTGCACCTGCAGCAAGGGGACCATAGGCAACATAGCTATGACCTGTAATCCAACCTACATCAGCAGTACACCAAAAAATATCTTCCTGGCGAATATCAAATACCCACTTCATGGTGGTAATCGTGCCTAATAAATAACCTGCACTGCTATGCTGAATCCCTTTAGGTTTACCCGTAGATCCAGAGGTATATAGAATAAAAAGAGGATGCTCTGCATTAACCCAAGTAGGTGTACATTTATCATGAGCATTTGCTTCAGCCTCATGCCACCAAATATCTCGCCCCTGTTCTATAGTAATACTTTGGTTTGTACACTTAAGTACAATCACCTGTTCAATAGTAGGGCACCCCTTTGCTAAGGCTATATCAGCAGTTGCTTTTAAAGGAACAATTTTGCCACCTCGATAGCCACCATCGGCAGTAATGAGTAGCTTAGCCCTAGTATTTTCAATTCTATCTTTTAAAGATTGAGCAGAAAATCCTCCGAACACTACAGAATGAATAGCACCAATTCGAGCACAAGCCTGCATAGCGATAATAGCTTCAGATATCATGGGTAGGTAAATAATTACCCGATCCCCTATACTTACTCCTTGACTTTTAAGCACATTAGCAAAGCGACAAACCCGTTGGTATAATTGACGGTAGGTTAGAGTAGTGATTTCGCCAGATTCTCTTTCAGAGATGATAGCAATCTTCTCTCCATGTGCTTCAAGATGCCGATCTATGCAGTTAAAAGAAACATTTAAAGTACCATCTATAAACCAGCCATAAAAAGGAGGATTACTCCTATCTAGAACTGTAGTGAAATCTTGATGCCAAGTAAGCTCTGTTTTAGCTTGGGTTGCCCAAAAACCTTCAAAATCCCTATTTGCAATGCTATGAATCTTGTGCAAATTATCTTTACTTGGGATATGTGCAGCTGCAGAAAATTCTGAAGAGGGGAAAAAAATACGTTTTTCGTGTAAGATGGATTCAATATTTTCTTTGTTCATAAATCCAAGTTTATTCTAAATTTAAATAAGATATTAACAGTAAAGAATCATTGTTTTTATCTTAGAAATGAATGAAGGATCTAACTATGCTATTTTAGCAAATTCCTTATTGATAATCTTTTAAATCAAGGAGAATATAGTTGTGAGCGTACTTGTAACTCAAAGCGCCCCTAATTTTACTGCCCCGGCAGTTATGGCAGATGGAACCATTAAAGAGGATTTTCATCTTTCTGATTTTCGTGGTAAATACGTAGTGATGTTTTTTTATCCTTTAGATTTCACCTTCGTATGCCCATCAGAAGTACTTGCCCATAATAGTCGTTTAGATGAATTTAAAAAGCGCAATGTGGAAGTCATTGGCATATCCATTGATTCTCAATTTAGCCATCACGCATGGCGTAATACCCCAGTAGCCCAAGGTGGGATTGGGAAAGTTGGGTTTCCTTTAGTTGCTGATGTAACCCATGAAATCACTAGAACCTATGGAATAGAGCATCCAGATGGGGTTGCACTAAGAGCTTCTTTCCTAATCGATAGAGATGGGGTAGTACAACACCAAGTGGTAAATAATTTACCTCTAGGTCGCTCTGTTGACGAAATGCTTCGCTTGATCGATGCACTTCAATTTACCGAAGAACATGGGGAAGTATGTCCTGCTGGTTGGCATAAGGGTGATGAAGCAATTACTCCTACTGCAGAAGGAGTGGCCCAGTATTTAGCTAAGAACGCAGCTAATTTATAAAGTAATAATATTGGCAGCCGCCTAGCATACAGTTGAGCGGCTGCTACTCTATATGTTATAAATATTAATACTGTTGTTTTTCTCTGATTTCATCTAAGGTTTTACAATCTATACATAGGGTTGCAGTAGGTCTTGCTTCTAAGCGCTTAATTCCTATTTCTGCACCGCAGGCTTCACAGTAGCCATATTCACCATGATCTAAATTTTTCAAACACTGATTTATCTTTGTGATGAGTTTGCGTTCTCTATCTCTTGCTCGTAGCTCTAGGGTAAACTCTTCTTCTTGAGAAGCTCTATCGCTTGGATCTGGAAAATTCATTGCCTCATCTTGCATATGATGCACTGTACGACTGACTTCTTCTATAAGCTGTTGTTTCCAACTCTGCAACACTTGGCGAAAATAATTAATTTGGTTTTTGCTCATATACTCCTCACCTAGGCTCTGCTTATAGGGAGCGAGCTTAACATCAGGCTCATCTGAGCTCTTTTTTTTACTTACAGCCATATCTTTGGATCCTACCACTATGGGATAAAATTATTGTGAATAATATATACTAAAAACACAATAAAACTTACCATTCTAAACAAATAGTTTTTGTAAAGAAAGTAGTTTTGTAGCTAATATTTTCATCTACCCTAAAGTATATAGACCATAATGAAACTAAGAGGATTAATTTTTGATGTAGATGGTACCCTAGCTGAAACAGAACGAGAAGGGCATCGAATTGCATTTAATCAAGTATTTAAGAAATTTGGCTTGAATTGGGATTGGGACAGTAGACTCTATGGCACACTTTTAAAAATAAGTGGAGGCAAAGAACGTATTCTTTACTATATAAATCACTATCAGCCTAACTTTATTTCTCCAATTGCCACTGATAACTTTATTACTCAGCTTCACCAACTTAAAAACCAATATTATCTTCAACTACTTGAAGAGGGAAAAATACCCCTTCGCCCTGGTATTGCTCGCTTAATTTCTGAAGCTAAAAAAAGTAACTTAAAGCTTGGGATTGCAACTACGACTACTGAAGAAAATGTAATAGGCTTACTACAAGCTCATTTTGGAGCTGAGGGACCTAAATGGTTTGATTGTATTGCTGCGGGAGATATGGTGAGAAATAAAAAACCCGCTTCTGATATTTATTATTACTGCTTACAAAAATTAGATCTAAATGCAAGCCAATGTATTGCCTTTGAAGATTCAGAAAATGGTATGAGAGCCGCTATAGGTGCTCAAATTAAAACTATTGTTACCGTTAATGATTATACCGAAAATGAGAACTTTTCTGGAGCAACTTTAATACTAGAGCACTTAGGTGATCCTCAATTTCCTACAAAAATACCAAATGAAAAAAATCTTAACTATGTGACTATTGATTTTTTAATACAGCTATTAACAGAAAGATAAAATAATAAATCAAGCTTTCTTTTTATTTGATGAGCACCTCTCTAAAACTTAGAGATTCAAAATAGTATGAGTGACAAAAAATGGATTTAGAACGTACTAAATTTATCACATTTATTAATGAATTTAGCTAATGATTGCGTTATAGCTAGAGGTAATATTCTTACTTTATAAAAAATATTATTTAATATAATTAATTTATTTAATCTAAAGTTAGAGAATCAAACTTTAATATTTAGATAATTTGGCATGGTCGTTGCTCCTTTATAGCGTAAAGGCTGCGTAATTTAAGAATTACGATTTAATAAAATAGAGGAGATTAACGATGACTTACCGTACTTGTACTGCATTATTGATTACTAGCTCTTTATTCGCATTAACCGCAAATGCTGGACCGCTCACTGTGAGTTCTTCTGTTGGAGGTGCACCTAATGCAAGTAGTATTTTTTATGAGAATTTCGACTCACTTCCTACACTAGGTGCACCTACTAATACCCATATTAATAATAGTACCTATACCTTAGATAATGGTCTTTCCGTGGATTTTAATGGCGGTATGGTTTACCGAGATTCACAATCTGGGGTGGCTGCTGCCCCTTACTTATCAGGCGATAATGGTGATAATTTTGGTAATAGTCCATCAACTGGTCAAGATCAATCATATTATCTAGCTGCAGGTGCTGATGGATCTGAAGACACGATTACTTTTAATTTTAGCCAAGGGCAGATGTATTTAGGATTATTATGGGGATCGGTAGATGATTACAATACATTAAGTTTTTTCGATTCAAATGATGATTTGATCGGTACGGTTACTGGATCAGATGTATTAACATCACCTAATGGAGATCAGGGTATAAATGGTACCACTTATGTCAATATTAATTCAGATACTGCATTTTATAAGGTTGAAGTAACATCTACTTCACCTTCTTTTGAATTTGATAATATGGCTTTTAGTAAAAATAATGTAGATGTACCAGAGCCTGGAATACTAGGGCTTTTTGGATTAGGGTTGTTGTTAATGGGGTTTACTCTTTTTAATCGGAGAAATTCTATCAGTAGTAGTATGATTGCTTAATTATTGTTCAGTTAGCGTTTTACTCACAAACTCCGATATATTTATATACCCCCTAGTCGAATAGGGGGTTTTTTGTATAAAGGTATAATTAAAAAGTAAAAATAGCTATGAGCTTAATTATAAAAAATATCTTTTTCTTACTTCTTGCCTTCAGTCTCTCTCTGTTTTACTAGACCCTTATGCAATTACAAATTAGAATATGAGAGACTATGGGGAGCATAGGTATATCACGTTAGGAATCAGTTGCTATGCACAAGTTTTAATTGCGGTGTGGACATTAAGAGATGATGAAATACGCTTGATTTCATCATGGAAAGCCAATACAACCCAACGGAGGCAGTATGACCACCAATAAAGATTCGATCTATAACGAATATAAGGACATGGATTTTAGTCAAGCAAGCTAAACCAGTTTCTGAAATCCCCGCTTTGAAAGCATTGCAAGCAACTGAAAAAGAGCGTATCACGATACGTATTGATAAAAGTATCATTGCCCAATTCAAAGTGAAAGCAGAAACAACAGGTGGAAACTATCAAAGCCTAATTAATGAAGTACTGAAACAATATTTGCTGGGTGAATCTCTACAGGATGTAGTCAGGCGGACTATTCAACAAGAGTTGCAAATAAAACAATGAAAAAAGCCTTATTACTCATGCCTATTTTAGTTAACACTTCGTTGACTAAAATAGGTTGGCTTAATATTATATTTAGATGGAAATCTAAGTTCACTCCCTGCTTTTTTCTGTTGACACTTACCCCGCCTACTCATCCTTGAAGGGAAGAAATAGACTAAATTACCGCTTTAGCCATTCTAAGCCAAATAACTTAGGTGGAGTCATAGATTTTACCTTAGCCAAGCTCTCTATTAGAGAGCTTGCTTGTAATGGGGTAGTTTTCCCCGCACCAACAGCCTCTAGGATTTGGTGAGCTTTTTGCTCAATCGTTCCTTTTAATTCAATCTCTACTGAGCTATCTATGGCTTTTAACGGTGCTTATATTTGATCAATACATATGAGCATTTGAGAATCGCCAGCTAATACTAGTTCTAGGGCTTTATCCAGTAGCTTTTGCTTATGCTCTGCAAAATACACCATTACTAGATACCCTTGATCTTTTACCCCTTTAGATCTTCCTTTGAGGTTTCCCGATTGTCCTTTCTTAAATGGCATAACTATTTAAATCAATAAAACAAATATAGAGACTCTGAGCATTGCGATTTAGTGCAAAACCTAAAGCCTCGCTAGCAATCTTTTTTTATAGCTGCTGAACCTACCCTTTATTTCTACTTTTTCAGTTCAAAGAAAAAAAGAAATCCTCCCAATCTCCGCCGATCATGAGACAGCTTACTTTGCCTAATCCTGCTAGGAGTTCGGATAGACTGAAAATTTCAAATTCTCTTACTTTAATACCTACTGCTAATAGGTATTAAGGGAGATAGATATTGGCATACCTATTTCCCCACCTAATCTTCAACTATACTACAGTTTTCACAACTGCTAATCTGTTAAGCATTATTATTATAAAAAGAACCCTAAAATTACAGGGCTTATCTTAAGGTATTATTACTTTAATATTTGGATGCAAAATAATTACTCTAGAACGTAACTCTAAAATTGTAAGTTAAATAATAGCTTTATATACAGGTTTTTCGATAAAGTCATCGAGCTAATTAGTATTTTTTAGTTTCTTTATTAACATCCACAGCTCTTTTTTATTTTATGTACTTGAAGGTATATAGGATGTATCAGAATCTCATAACAGGTTGTGTAATTGCTATAGTTTCTTCTTGTCTTTCTTCTTATCTAACATCGATATGGACAATGAAAAAATTCTATACTGAAAAATGGTGGGATAGAAAAGCACTAGCTTATACTGAAATAATTAATGCACTTTATGACATGACTCAATTCTATAAAGTCTTTAAAGAGGATTATGGACAACAGGATTTTATTTCTGAAGAATGATCTTCTGAATTATGGGAAAAACGTCTTATAGGTATGAAAAAAATTCATCGAGCCACAGACTTAGGATCTATTTATATAGCTGATGATGCTGTAAAAATATTGGTAGATTTAAGGAATAGAGAATCATTAGATTGAGATTCAAATCCCATGAAAAAATTCTAAAAATTGCGAGAGAGGATTTAAGAAAATAAAATTTTTATATAAAGATAACTTATCCTCATGAGTTTATGATAACTATCATTAAACGCACTCCCCCTGATTTAGGATTCTTTATATAAATTATTATTTCCAATGCTCAGTTACTTACATACTTTTCATGCAGGGAATCGTGCTGATATACATAAGCACGGGATGGTTTATTGGCTGCTGCAGCAACTAGTCAAAAAAGATAAACCTTTTACCTATCTTGACTTTTATGCAGGTCGTGGGCTTTATGATTTAACTTCAGCAGATTCCTTAAAAACTATGGAAGCTAAAGCAGGGATTGAGCAAATCATTGATCAATCGTGGCTTAATAAATTACAAGACTGGCAAGATTTACTTAAGGTACTTAATCCTGAGGGTAGGATACGCTATTATCCCGGATCATCTTGGCTTGCTAGTCAACTTTTAAGAACGGAAGATAAAGGGCAATTCTGTGAATTACATCCTACAGAGTACCAAGCATTAAGAAAAAATTTTGCAAATAACCCTAATCTCTATATTCATCAAAGAGATGCCCATGAAGCATTGCTTGGACTACTTCCTCCTCACCCCAAACGAGGGCTTGCTTTTATTGATCCTAGCTACGAGGTAAAAGAAGAGTATCGTAAACTGGCAGATCTTATTTCTAAAGCTTATGAGAAATGGTCGGTGGGTCGCTATATGCTGTGGTATCCTTTATTAGCTACAACAGACTATCATCAAGCAATGGTAAAAAAATTAGCAAAATTACCTCGCTGGTGCCAAAGTGAATGGCAGTGGGCAAACCCTAATGATGTCACTGGGCTTTATGGCAGTGGTATTCTGTTGATTAATCCCCCTTGGGGGATTTCAGCCTTTTGCCAAGCATGGCATAGTCAATTGAAACGATGGTTTCCCCATAGTCAAACTCGATTTAAGGAGCAGAATCCTTAAGCCTATTTTGGCAAGCAATCCAGAGAATTGCTTACCTATGTTCTGAATTTTTCTGCCTTTGAATCATTATAGAAGCGTCTTTAACACCTACTCGCAGAAATTAGTATTTATTCAAAAGCATAGGGAAAGTTAGATAAAACTTTCCCTATGATAAATAAAAAACTGCTATTTCTGTAAAGATGTTTATTTCTTAGAAGGACAAATAGATACGTACTTAGCAGCAACAAGTAATGCTGATATTGCAGTTATAGATTTGGGTCCTGAATAAGTAAAAGCAAACCTAGTTTTTCCTAAAATATTGGAAATCGAAAATCTGGATCCTCCTACAAGCACAAGAGCACCTACACCTATACTTCCTAAAACCTTACTAACAGTCATTGTCCCAGTAATTTTATTATCCCCATTTCCCATTAAAGTAGAATTTCCTGGATCATCAATATCAACGGTAGCACTTTCTAGGACACATTCGACACATTCTTCTCCCAATAGATTATGATCGCTACTTATACCAGCGGTCTTTATAAGCTCTTCATGTGCCCGGCATATTGCTAAATGACTCTGGTAAAGATGAGAGAGTTGATTACTTTTAGCAGCTAATGCGGACGACCTAAGTTTACCTGTATAAACATCCCAACCACCACTTTTTGTACGTACTACAGTAGCTTCTCCAGTATTTCCAGCGCTAAAATCATCCTCAGTGATTATCGCGGGATCACTAGATACACTAGTCCAATCAGCCAAAACATTTTCACCAAACGTACCGGTGGCTATATAGAACTCAAGTTTTGGCACTAAGGTTCTAGTTTCGCCAGGGTCTGGAGACCAAGTCATACCAGCAAATCCAGATGAAGTTTTAATCCCAAAACTTTGACTACCAAACCACCCATCTCCCTCATCCGTATCCTTGTCGTAGGGTATGGTACGTATAGCCACGGATTTTGGATTGTTAGTGCTACCTGACTTAATTAAATTTGGCCCCTGATTAGGTGGAAAGTATGTTGCTTGCCATTGTTCCCCATACTGAATATCTCTAGGGGTTGATGAATCTATTCTAGTATTTAAGGCAACTGCTCTATTTGATGCACCAACTTCAAAAACAAATTGGATAGGGATTGTAAAAGAATTTGTCTGATCTCTACTGTTACCTTTAATTTTTATAAATGTGTTGCTATTAGCATAAACTTCACTATCCCCTGCTAACTCATCTGGGGCAGCTAAAAATAAATAAAAATCTTTGATACTAGAAGTATCATTTACAACATATATTTTAAATTGATTTGCCATAATTGCATTCTCTATATTTCAAAGTGAGGTAATGTACATGTTAAAAACAAATACATATGAAAAATAGAATATAAATTAAGTTTATCAAATAATTATTTAAAATATTTATCTTTATAATCATCGCATAAATCTTTGACTATACATTCTTGGCAGTGGGGGTTACGGGCGGTACAAATATAACGACCATGGAGTAAAAGCCAGTGATGAGCATGGTATTTAAATTCATCCGGAATGACTTGTACTAAAGTATCTTCTACTTCTCGAGGGGTTTTACCGGGGGCTAGCCCGAGTCGGTTAGAAACTCTAAAAATATGGGTATCTACTGCAATAATAGGTTCTTTAAATACAGTATTTAAAATTACGTTTGCGGTTTTACGCCCTACACCTGGTAGGGCTTCTAACTCTTTTCGATTGTTAGGGATACTCCCTTGATACTGATCTAGGAGAATTTGGCAGGTTTTTAAGATATTTCTGGTTTTATTGTTATAGAGATTAATAGTTTTTGTGTACTCTTTTAATCCTTTTTCCCCTAAATTGAGGAGAGCTTGAGGGGTGTTGGCTACCGGAAAGAGTAGAGCAGTGGCTTTATTGACTCCTTTATCGGTAGCTTGTGCGGATAAAATTACTGCCACCAACAACTCAAAAGGGGTTTGATAATTTAGCTCTGTAGTAGGTTCTGGGTTTGTAGCTTGAAATCTAGAAAATAGCTGATGGATTTCTTCAAGAGTTTTCATATGCTATGAAACGTGATCTACAGAAGTTTGGATAGCTTGATGTATGTTAGATAGGGTTTGGGTTTTTAACCGTCTTTGAGTAAGCCAATCATCTATGCTATTTTTTAATGCGACTAATAATCCTAGCCCAATAAATGCACCGGGCGGAAGCGCAGCCAATAGAAATCCTCCATAGTCGTTAGTAAGGGTAACTTTTAACTGGGCAGCAGCTGATCCAAACAACAATTGAGCATCTGCAAAGAGAGTACCTTGGCTGATGATTTCCCGTAATCCTCCAAGGAGTACTAAAACCAAAGTAAATCCTAATCCCATGGTGATTCCATCCATAAGAGCAAAACCTACCTTTTGTTTTGAAGCAAAAGCCTCTGCCCGACCAATAATGGCACAGTTCGTCACAATTAAAGGAATGAAAATTCCTAAAATCCGGTGTAATTCTGGAAAATAAGCGTGCATGAGTAGCTCCACTATGGTAACTACTGAAGCGATAATAAGCACAAAAATAGGTAATCTAATTTCAGATGGGATCCAATGGCGTAGGGTAGAAATTAAAAGATTAGAAACAATTAGAGTAAATAGGGTGGCTAACCCTAATCCTAAACTGTTGACCACTGTGGCAGATACGGCTAGCAAAGGGCATAAGCCAAGGAGTTGTTTTAGAGCCACATTACTATTCCATAGTCCTTCTTGGCTAATTTGACAACACTGGCGAATGGGAAATGACATTATTCCTCCAAGGGAGTAGTAAAAATATCTTGTTGATGCTGATTGAAATACTCAAGACAATGATATACGGCTTGGACAATCGCTCTTGGGGTAATGGTAGCTCCGGTAAATTGATCAAAATCTCCTCCATCTTTTTTTACTGCCCAGTGGTTTAAACTAGGGTAATTAAGGGAGTAATTATCAAAACTTAATATCCAAGGTGATTTTTCTAATTCGATTTTATCCCCTAAGCCCGGGGTTTCATGATGCTCCATTACTCTTACGCCAGTAATCATACCTTTATAATCCATACCTACTAATAGCTTAATCCCTCCATTATAGCCATTGGAGGCGATGGGGGTAAAAACTGTTGCTACAGGTAGATTATCTTGGTAAGCACGGTACACAGTAATAGGCTGCTTAGATCCCAGTAAATGTGGATCAGTCACTTGAATTTTATCTTCTAAAATTGAACTGTTGTAAGTAATATGAGTAAGTACGGATTCAATTTGTTGTTGGAGTATAGCTTGATCATTAGCCGCAATCTTTTCTTGAGTAAGTAGGGAAGTGATGGCAATAAGACTTACCCCAATAGCCGCAAATAAGCTTAGGATGATTCCAGTACGTAGCATATTATTTATGACCAAAAGCTCGAGGTTGGGTATATTGATCAATGATGGGCACGGTCATATTCATCAGTAATACGGCAAAGGCAATCCCATCAGGATACCCCCCCCAAGTACGAATAATATAAGTAAGGATCCCAATCCCTATACCATAAATTAATCGACCTTTAGGGGAACTAGGACCTGTTACCGGATCGGTAGCAATAAAAAAAGCACCAAGTAACGTACCCCCATTCATTAAATGGAAAAATACGGTAGGGTAATGAGCGGGGGTAAAAAAATGAGTAACAGTACTCAATAAAGCTAAACTAGCGATAAATCCAGTAGGAATTTGCCAATAAATAACCTTTTTATAAAGTAGCCATAACCCACCTAAGAGAAAACTTAAATTTAATTGCCACCAACCTTCGCCTGATTCTTGAATTTCTATAAGTATCTTTCCTTGATGTAATTGTGTTTTTGTTTGATCTAAAATCGTGGCGCCAGAAAAAGAATCAATCTCTAAATTCTGAGAAGTTATGCCATAGAATACTAAGTTTAAGCTTTTGTGAAAATTTAATCCTTGATGAGCAGGCAACCACTGAGTCATTTCTAAAGGGAAAGAAATAAGTAGTAATACATAACCTACCATAGCTGGATTAAAAGGGTTATAGCCCAATCCTCCATAGAGATGTTTAGCAAAGATAAGGGCAAAGCTAGTGCCAATGAGGGGCAGCCACCAAGGGACTAGAGGAGGGAGGGAAAAAGCTAGTAAAATACTGGTGACTAAGGCGCTACCATCCAATAGAAAATAGTTTAAAGGTTGCTTTCTAATGAGAAGCATGAATCCTTCAACTATTAATCCAGCAATTACTGCTAAAGTAATGCTAATTAAAATACCGTAGCCAAAGTACCATATATGGACAAGAAGCGCAGGAACCAATCCATAAATCACCTGATACATCATTTGAGAAACAGAACCCCCTCCATGGATATGGGGAGCAGGGTTTTTAGAGAAACTCATAGCAGCATGAATTAAGAGGAATCTTTTTTCTTAGCTTTTGCTCGCTCAATGGCAGCTTGAATCGCTGCTTTTTTATCTTCTGTTGAAGTGGCTATCTTTTTTGCTTGTTGCCGTACTTGCCATTCTTGTTGTTCCCTAATAAGTCGTTGCTGACGAAATTCATAACGTGCTTTAGCATCTTCGGCAGCTGCTTTTTCCTGTACCTGTAAATACACTTCATTTTTTGCCTGGCGGTAATATTGAACAAGGGGAATGTGGCTAGGACAGACATAAGCACAATTACCACATTCAATACAATCAAATAAGTGATATTCTTGAGCTTTAGTTAAATCTTGAGCTTTAGCGTACCAATAAAGCTGCTGAGGGAGTAGCTGGGATGGGCAGACTTCTACACACGCACCACAACGAATACAGGGTAACTCAGGTAATTGCTTTTGTTCAGGAATTCCAACAATGATGCATTGGGTGGTTTTAGTAATAGGCAAGTTAATATCATCAATAGTAAATCCCATCATAGGACCACCAATAACTAAGCGATTTATTTTGGTTAAGTTTACTTTACACTGATTTAATATATGAGAAATTGGGGTACCTAATCGTACTTCTATATTTTGTGGCTGAGTAATCCCAGTGCCTGTAATAGTAACAATTCGGGAAATAAGCGGTTTTCCCTTGAAGATAGCTTGATATACAGCAACGGCTGTACTTACACTATGGCAAATTACTCCGATATCTTGAGGCAGCTTACCACTCGGTACTTCTTTGCCAGTTAGAGTTTTAATGAGTTGTCTTTCTCCTCCAGCAGGATAATAATTAGGTACTTTAACAATTTTAATTTCTGGAGGAGCTATTGATTTTAAAACATGGTAGGCTTTAGGTTTATTATCTTCTATCCCTATAATGCACTGTTGTGCTTTAAGGATATAAGCCATAATGTTAAGCCCTTCAAAAATCTCACTAGCCCGCTCTTGCATTAGGGCATCATCACAGCAAATATAAGGCTCGCACTCGGCTCCATTTAAAATCAGGGTATCTATTGGAACATTTGGAGTGAGTTTTCTATGGGTAGGAAATCCAGCTCCTCCTAGTCCAGAAATCCCTGCTTGCTCAATCAGCTGGCATAATTGTTCTGAGTTTTTCTGGTAAGGATCCTTGGTTTGTTGAAGATCTATCCATCTATCCTCCCCATTGGTTTCGATTTGGATACAAGGCGTATAAACTCCAGCTTGATGGAGGATAGGAAATGGCTTGATATTTACTACTTTTCCTGAGCTGGAAGCATGAATAGGTATGCCATCCTTTCCTTGCGGTTGGGCAATAATTTGTCCTTTCAGTACAGATTCACCAACAACCACCAAGGGATCAGCAGATTGGTTTTTATATTGGGATAAAGAAATAGTTAAATATTGAGGTAGAGTGGATTGAATAATAGGTACTTTAGCAGTTTGCTCTTTAAAGCTCGGTAATTTAATTCCACCAAAAAATGACCAAAGGGCAGGTATTGTCATGAAGATTAAAACCTTCCTCTAAAAATATTTTGACGATTATTTTCTAAAGAAATCATTTCAATACAGTCTACTGGGCAAGGAGCAATACAGAGTTCGCAACCCGTACATTCCTCTGGAATCACCACATGAAGATACCTTGGGGCACCAATAATGGCATCTACTGGGCAGGCTTGGATACATAAAGTACAGCCAATACATTGATTAGGGTTGATCACTGCTAAGGATTTAGGTTTTTGCTCTAAATTTGGATCTAGAGGTTTAACTTCTTGATCGAGTAATTGGGCTAAGGCTTTAATTGTAGTTTCTCCGCCTGGAGGGCAAAGATTAATCTCTGCCTCTCCTTGAGCAATAGCTTGAGCGTAAGGACGGCACCCTGGGTAGCCACATTGAGCGCATTGGATTTGAGGCAGTAAGGATTCAATTTGGGTAACTACAAAATCCTCTTTTGGATCAAGGTGGCTATGCACATAGCCAAGTACAAAACCGCACAAAAGAGCTAACAGGGATAGTGCTAAAATCCCAAGCAGCATTATCCTTTGGCTAAGCCAGTAAATCCCATAAATGCCATAGACATAATCCCTGCGGTAATAAGTCCTATGGGAGATCCTTGAAAGGGAATAGGAACAGCACTTGCAGCGATTCTTTCTCGCATAGCAGCAAATAACATAAGTACTAAGGAAAATCCTGTGGCTGCTCCAAAACCATATACTCCGGATTCTACTAATCCATGGCTTTCTTGCACATTCAGTAAGGCAACCCCTAATACCGCACAATTTGTAGTAATTAAGGGTAAGAATATCCCTAAAGTTCGATATAAAAGAGGGCTAAATCTTTTTATTGAAATTTCAGTAAATTGCACTACAAAGGCAATGACAAAGATAAAAGTGAGGGTACGTAAATATTCAATATTTAAAGGTTGCAGTAAATAAATATCTACTAAATAGCTACTCATGGCAGATAAGGTCAGAACAAAAGTAGTGGCCAATCCCATCCCTAAGGCAGTTTCTAGTTTTCGAGATACGCCCATAAAAGGGCATAACCCTAAAAACCTACTCAGTACAAAATTATTAACAAAAATAGTACTGATTAATATAAAACCATAGGAGTGATCCATTTATTTTACTCGCATTCCAGGGGCTGATCCCTTATCAGGGGTTAATAGAAAAATATCTTTTCCCCCAGGACCAGCGGCGAGTACCATACCCTCTGAAGTACCAAAACGCATTTTTCGGGGAGCTAAATTAGCCACCATCACCGTCAATCGTCCAATAAGCTCCTCTGGAGTATAAGCCGATTTAATGCCTGCAAATACTTGCCGTTTTTCTCCAGCCAAGTCTAATTCTAAGCGTAAGAGTTTTTCAGCGCCCTCTACATAGGTAGCATTGATAATTTTAGCAACTCGAAGATCGATTTTTGCAAAATCCTCATAAGAAATCACTTCGCTAATTGGATGATCAATCTCAGTCACTGTATTTTTATCTTTGGAGGAGTTAAGTGTAGAAAGCGATTCAATAGGTTTTTGAACAGCAATACTTTCATGACGTGTAGTTTCAATAGAAGTGCTTTGGGTAGCTGTATGAGTTCGATGGGTAAGGCGATAATGTAATTTATAATGCTCTTGAGTATCTGCCATAATCGCATCAATTTTAGCCTGATCAATGCGTACCATTAAGGGCTCAAAATCATGGATAGTATGATTCAGTAGCGGAGTATAGATATCATCCCAAACTAGAGGTGGAATATTTAGGAAGTTTCTTGCTTTTTTAACTGTGGTAGGTAATACAGGAGTTAGATAAATCACGATCTGGCGGAATAAATTAAGCCCTAGAGTGCAAATTCCTTGCACCTCTTTAGCCCTATCTGTATCTTTAATGAGCACCCAAGGCTGATTTTCATCAATATAGCGGTTTGCTTTATCTGCAAGTGTCATAATTTCTCGCATAGCACCATTATATTCTCGAGCCTCGTAGAGTTGTGCTATTTTTTCTTCAATTGCAGCAAATTTTTTAAATAGAGATTCATCAGGTAAACGATCAGAGAGCTGATGATCAAAGTGTTTATTAATGAACCCAGCACAACGGCTTGCAATGTTGACTACTTTCCCTACTAAATCAGCGTTTACTTTAGCAATAAAATCGTCAAAATTTAAATCTAAATCTTCGATGCTACTATTGAGTTTAGAGGCAAAATAATAACGTAAGTATTCTGGATTTAGATGGTGTAGGTAGGTTCGAGCTGTAATAAAGGTGCCTCTGGATTTAGACATCTTTTTACCATTAATCGTTAAAAACCCATGGGCAAAAATACCGGTAGGTAGGCGAAATCCCGCCCCATGGAGTATGGCAGGCCAGAATAGAGCATGGAAATATAAAATATCTTTACCAATAAAGTGATATAGCTCTGCTCTGCTCTCTGATACCATAAAAGAGTCAAAACTAAGTTCTTGCCGATCGCAGAGCTGTTTGAGGCTTGCTAAGTAACCAATAGGAGCATCTAGCCATACATAAAAGTATTTTCTTACCGTATCAGGAATAGCAAAACCAAAATAAGGTGCATCTCGAGAAATATCCCAGTCTTCTAACCCTGCTTTAAACCACTCATTAAGTTTATTAACTGCTTCTGGTTGAAAATTTTTATTCTCTTCAATCCATGTTTTCAAGAAAGACTCAAAGTGACTG
This sequence comes from Candidatus Nitrosacidococcus tergens, assembly GCF_902810445.1. Taxonomy (NCBI): domain Bacteria; kingdom Pseudomonadati; phylum Pseudomonadota; class Gammaproteobacteria; order Chromatiales; family Chromatiaceae; genus Candidatus Nitrosacidicoccus; species Candidatus Nitrosacidicoccus tergens. The sequence goes on from NZ_LR778175.1 coordinate 838,492, forward strand.
AGCTTAAAAAAATAATGTTCGGATTCTCGGGTAACTGGGGTCGTTCCAGAAACTACAGATTTAGGATCAATAAGATCGGTTGGAGAGTAAGTAGCGCCACATATTTCACAGCTATCTCCATATTGATCAGGGGCATGACAGCGAGGACAAGTCCCTCGAATAAACCGATCAGGAAGAAAGAGCTGTTTTTCCTCGTCATAAGCTTGTTTAATAATGCGTGTCGTAATGTGACCTCTATCTCGATTACTTAAATAAATTTGCTCAGAGAGGGCTTTATTTTCAGGGCAATGGGTACTAGCGTAGGTATCAAAGCTAATGGCAAATTCAGCAAAATCTGCTTGGTGCTCTGCACTATAACGACGAATAAGTGCTTCTGGCGTTATTCCTTCATTTTGTGCTCGTAGCATAATCGGGGTTCCATGGGCATCATCGGCACAAATATAATAACATTGATGTCCCCGCATTCGTTGGAATCGAACCCAAATATCAGTTTGGATATATTCAACTAAGTGACCTAAATGAATAGAGCCATTAGCATAGGGCAGTGCACTAGTGACTAGTATTTTACGGGACATATTAAATTTACCAATTTAAATTTTTGAATTTTTCTCAGGGTTGAGTGCTTTTTGCTTTTGTTCAATTTCTTTGTATCTTTGCCTCTATTTTCCGTGCTTCAGTTAAAGCACTAGCTACTAATCCTGCAGGGATGGTTACAATACCTACCCCAATGAGTAGAATAAAAAAAGTAAAAACTCTTCCGCCAATAGTAATAGGGTAAATATCTCCATAACCTACCGTTGTTAAGGTGACTATTGCCCACCAAGCACTATGAAAAATAGAGGCAAATACTTTAGGTTGTATTGGGTTCTCAAAATAATAAATACCAGCAGAAGCAAGAAACAAGAAAATACCAGCTACTGTAAGGAAGAGAATCATCTCCTCCCTCACTAATCTGTAGGCTATAGAAAATCGATTTAATGCTTTATTGTAGCGAACTAGCTTAAATGCTCTAAAAATCCTCAGAGCCCTAAAAGCTCTTAGAGAGAGTAGATGAGTAGAATTACTTATAAAGAAAGGTAAGATCGCAAGCAAATCTATAATGCCATAAAAACTAAAGATATATCTGATTGGTTTTTTAGCTACATAGATTCTCAAGACATACTCTATAGTAAAAATGATTACTGAAATGGTTTCAATTTTTCTGAGAAGATACTTTGTCTCAGGTGTATTATTGGGCAAAGTATTTATAGCATAGGCAAGGAGTGAGGAAAAAATAAGAAATTGAATGATGGAATCAAAAATTCTTCCTCCTTTTGAGGTATGATCTTCTATGATATTACGCAGTTGGGATCTCATGACTACACTAATTTAAAACCTAACGGAGTGTTTAGGAATAATTTATCTCTATGAAAGATGTATTTCAAATACTTTTTAATTTTTTGTCTCACTTTACTAGATATATTTGTTTTTAATCTAAATATAAAGAATACAGTTTATTATGATAACCCAAGCCCAAATTGAAATTGCCCTAAAAAGTTATCAAGATCCCTATCTTAATCAAGATTTAATTTCCGCAGGAGCTGTTGAAGATATTCTAATTGAATCGCAAAAAATTACGGTAAAAATTAAACTTGGTTTTCCAGCAAAAGGATATACTCCTATTTTAGAGCAAGCAATCAGAGAAAAGCTGATTCCGCTATCCCTAGGTTATAAAATTGACACCATGATTACTTGGGATATTGCAGCGCACCAAGTACAACAGGGTAAACCATTCCCTGATATAAAAAATATTATTGCAGTTGCTTCTGGTAAGGGAGGGGTAGGAAAATCTACCGTAGCTGCCAATCTTGCTCTTGCTCTTTCTGCTGAAGGAGCCAGTGTAGGGATGTTGGATGCGGATATTTACGGTCCAAGTCAACCAAGAATGCTAGGGATTCAACAACGCCCCCATGTGGTAGATGGTAAATCTATGAATCCGGTAGTTAGTTATGATATCCAAATCATGTCTATTGGATTTCTAATCAATGAAGAAGATCCCATGATTTGGCGTGGACCTATGGTGACTTCCGCATTACAGCAGATGCTACAAGATACCAATTGGCGAGGCATTGACTATCTTATTGTTGATCTCCCACCAGGTACTGGGGATATTCAGCTTACCCTGGCCCAAAAAGTACCTGTCAGCGGGGCAGTGATTGTTACTACTCCGCAAGATATTGCATTATTAGATGCACGCAAAGGACTTAAAATGTTTGAAAAGGTCAATATCCCTGTTTTAGGTATTATAGAAAATATGAGTCTTCATATTTGTAGTCAATGTGATCATGAAGAGGCTATTTTTAGTGAGGGTGGTGGAGCACAGATGGCGGCTCAATATAATGTACCTTTATTAGGAGAGCTCCCTTTAGATAAGCGAATTAGAGAAGATGCTGATAACGGCTACCCCAGCGTAGTCACTGATCCAGAAGGAAGAATTGCACAAACATTTAAGGAAGTGGCATGGCGGATAACGGCTCAGCTTTCTCTAAGAAATAAAGATTCTCGGACTCAAGCACCGCAAATATCTATTGAAGATAATTAATAAGTATTTTCATATTCTTGTAAATCACTTATGCTAAGCTAATTTAGCTTGGTATAGAAAAAATGATTGATTTACATTGCCATATCTTACCTGAAATTGATGACGGTGCATCTGACTTAGAGACTGCCTTAGCTATGGCTCGGGTAGCAACTGGAGATGGTATTACCATCACTGCGTGTACCCCCCATATTTACCCTGGCCTTTACGATAACACGGTAGAGGGAATTAAAGAGGCGATAGAAAAACTACAGCAACAGCTAATAGTTGCTGGCATTGAACTGAAATTAGTGCTTGGAGCAGACATACAAATTACGCCTGATTTAAGGCAAAAATTGCAAGATAAGAAAGTACCTACTTTGAATGAGTCTCGTTATTTTCTTTTTGAACCACCTCATCATGTACACCCCCCTGGGTTTGCTGATCTAGCGTTTAACGTAGCTACTCATGGCTATGTGCCAGTGATTACCCATCCAGAACGCCTCACTTGGATAGGGGATCATTATTCAGTATTTAAGGATTTAGCACTTAAGGGATCTTGGATTCAAATCACTGCAGGGAGCTTGACAGGGAGATTTGGTCGTAGTGCTCAGTACTGGGGAGAGAAAATGTTAGATGATGGATTAGTTCATATTTTGGCTACCGATTCCCATGGGGTAAAAAAACGCCCCCCATTATTAGGAGAAGGGATGCTCGCTGCTGAAAAATGGGTGGGTGATCAAGAAGCAAGATATTTAGTAGAGGATCGTCCCCAAGCTATTCTCAATAATCAATCTCCCGATTCGATTCCTAAAATTCCAGCCTTGTTAGGAAGAAGTTCTACAAAAATAAAAAAGAAAGGCTTATTTTCATGGCTAAGCTCTGGATAATATTTTTCCAATACTTTATTCATCCCTAGCGTTTTTTAAATTTTAACTTATCTATACTTAACTTAATGTGATAGATCAGTTAGAGTTAAGCAGCAATTTTTTATGGTTATTCTAAAAATAATTTAAATGAATCACGAGGAACATTCCCAGCCTATTTCTAATTCAGGAAGTTTCATCACTGAGCGAGATCTTTCTTCTTTTGCACTTTCCCATGAAAGAATACACCCACAAGGAGACGAAGATGAAATCCATCTCTCCGAACTTTGGCATATTTTAGTCCGCCGTAAATGGACCATATTTGTTTTCTTCCTAGTGGTTACTATTATTGGTATGACGGCAAGTTTTCTCATGACCCCCATTTATCGATCAGGAGTTACCTTGCTTATTGATCCAGAGGGACAGAATATTACTGATTATCATGATGTACTGCCCACCGAATCGGCCGCTTCTCGTGATGACTTCTATCAAACCCAATATGGACTTTTAAAAAGCTATAGTTTGACAAAACGAGTATTTCAAGAACTTGAACTTGCTGATCACCCACTATTTGCTAAAAAAGAACCTTCTTTCATTGGGAAATTAAAAGGATTTATAAAAAACCTAGGAAAAGCAGAAGATGCAGATGAGGAAGAAGATGAAGATTTAGCCATCGAAAAATTAATCACAGAGTTTCAAGAAGGATTCACTATTGCTCCAGTGAAAAATTCTAGGTTAGTGGGAGTTTACTATGATAGTCCTGATCCAAAACTCTCGACTCAAGTGGTGAGTGCTCTTTCTCAAGCTTTTATTAATACTAATTTAGAGCGACGTTATGAGGCTAGTGCTTATGCTCGAGATTTTTTAAAAGATCGGTTACTACAAATTAAAGCTCGATTAGAAGAAGCGGAAGAAAAGTTAGTTGAATACGGTAATAGTCACGAAATTATTGATGTGGGAGAAAACCAATCCCAAGCAGCTAATGAGCTGCAGAAGATTACCCTATCTCTTGCGCTTGCTCGAGAATCACGAGCAAGAACGGAAGCTACTTACCAGCAGATGCTAAAAACCAGTGATAAGGGTTTGTCTCGTATTTTACAAGATCCAATGATTAGAGATTTACAGGAAAGCCTGGCAAAAATTGAAAATGAATATGCGGAAAATCTTAATATCTATAAGCCAGATTATCCTAAAATGGTGCAGTTACGAAAACAGGCTGATAAATTAAAGGAACAAATTCAAGAGAGTGTCCAGGATATAAAATCAGCAATTACTGCCGATCGGGAAGAAGCCATTGTACTAGAGCAAACCTTAGAAGAGAAATCCCAAGAAATCAAAGCAGAAATTAAAGATTTAGCCCGGAGAAATATTCAATACCAAGTGCTGAAACGGGAAGCGGATACCAGCCGCCAACTTTATGAAGGACTCCTTCAGCGATACAAAGAGGTAGGCGTTTCTGGTGGAATCGGATCAAATAATATCTCTGTGGTAGATCCTCCTAAAATCCCTATTGATCCTTATAAACCTAAAATCACTTTAAATACCTTACTTGCTATGTTCCTTGGTCTTTTTGGTGGTCTTGGTTTAGCGTTTTTATTTGAACATTTAGATGACACATTAAAACGCTCAGAAGACATAGAAAAAACACTTGGATTACATACTCTAGGTATTATTCCTTTAATTAGCACTAAAGAGCTTCCTGATGAACAATCTCCTGCACTGATTAATGTATTGGATAAACGATCGGCTTTAGCAGAAGCTTATCGATCTTTACGTACTGCATTGCAATTTGCAACCTCTACCGGGGCACCTAAGAAATTACAAATTACCAGTACTAGTCAAGGAGAAGGAAAAAGCACTTCAGCGGTAAGCCTTGCTATTCAATTTGCTCAAGCAGGACAAAAAACACTGATCATTGATGGGGATTTACGTAATCCTTCACTACATCGTATTTTTGAAATGGATAATAGTGTGGGACTTACTAATTATTTAGCTGGAAATGCTAGTCCAGCAGAGATTAGTCAAGGAACTATTGTACCTAATCTTTTTATGATTAGCTCAGGTCCTCTGCCTCCTGATCCTGCAGAATTATTAGGAAGTGCTAAAATGATATCCTTACTCTCTATTGCTCAAGAAAAATTTGATCATATTATTATAGACAGTCCTCCAGTATTAGGGTTAGCGGATGCATTAATCATAGGTAATTTAGTAGAAGCTACTTTATTTGTTGTTGCTGCAGGGCAAACACGAAAAGCCTTTGCTCAAGGAGCATTGAAACGACTAAAGGCTGGAAAAAGTAAAGTCATTGGAGGTATTTTGGATAAATTTGATAGTAAATATCATGGTTATGGTTATAGCTATGATTACAGTGGTTATCATTACTCCTATGGAACAGATGAGGCCTATGATTATTTATCTTCCGATCACCATAAACCCGAAGAAATTAAATAATTAATTCAATCTTATTTTAAATGCCTAAAAAACGGCACACTATTGCTGATTTATTGTCTGCAGTTTATCAAAACCCACTTCAATATCAGGATCAACTAAAAAAAGCTCCTTTACCCGATCCTTTCATTGATGTGCTGCGTTTGGGGGCAAATAAGAAAATTCAACTGGATTCTCGTAAAACTGCTGGTTCAGAAGCACTCCAAAAAGCAGCACTTTTTTACATTGAGCAGGCTTGTTTAAACCAAGAGCAGAATCTTTATCGAATTTTAGGATTTAATGGACCTGCTTCTGCCTCCGATCTGCAAAAGCATTACCATCTACTTATGCTAGTGTATCATCCAGATAGGGCAAAAGAGCGTACAATCTGGGGAGAAAAATATGCGACTCGAATCAATCATGCTTATCATCAATTAAAAAATGACCCAAAAAATGATCAGCAATCCCATAATAAATCAGAAAAAAAAGAAAGCTACCCTTATAAACCTATCATAAATAAAGAAAAAGAAAGTCGAGTATTACTCTATCTTATTCAGAGATTTCCAATAGGCATCCGCTATTTACCTCACATTATTCTGTGGGGTAGTATTGGATTGACCCTTGCTCTTATTGGTCTTGCTTGGTATGAAAAAAGAGGAAGAGAAAGTAACTCGATATCTTTCCAGCAGGAAAATAAAGTACTGCTAAAAAAAGATCTATTTCGAGAAAAATTAATTGAACTTGAAGAAAAAGAAAGAAAAAACCTAATGGAGTTAGAATTACCTTTAATTAAATCAATTAACCAAGAAGATATTTCAGAAAAAAATGAAAAAATAAAAGAATAGAGATAAAATGTAAAGTAAAAATTTATAGAATACCTTTATTTCTAACTAGGTATGATTACAGCTAGATTTAGTTTTCAGCTTCTATATTGGGCTAGGTTATCAATAATAATAAGTATAGGATCTATGCTTGCTTGGCACATTCTAGCGGTAAATCTAGGAGAATATTATGCAGATAAAGATCCAGAAAAAGCACTAGCTTGGAGCAGTAAAAATCCGCTTGCTCTCAGGAATCAAGCTGATCAGTTACTAGAAAGTAATCCAAATAAAGCAGCACAATTACTAGAAAAATCAATTTGGCAAAATCCTGTAGATTCTAGATCTTATCTTATGCTTGGGTTACTTCGAGAAAAAGCTGGGGATTCCTATTCTGCCCGAAAACTTATTAACACTGCCCTAAATTTAAGTCCAAGGCAATGGCCTCTACGATTAGAAGCGGCTAGTTTTTGGATAAGACAACAACAACCAGAACTAGCAGTAAAAAGCTGGAATGTAGCCTTGCAAATGAACCGGAGGCTTTCTAAAGAAATTTTCCCTTATTTACTCAATATTGCTCAAAATCCTAACACTATAGAGGTATTTGAACCTATTGTACGCTATACCCCAGATTGGTGGCCTAACTTCTTTATTTACGCTACAGAAAATACAATTCGCCCTGAGATTTTAAATAGCCTTTATAACATGAAGCGTGAATCAGGGTCACCTCTGAAGGAAGAACGTAATGCTTTTGTAACTCGATTACAGGAAGAAGGATATTGGACAGCAGCTTATGAAATTTGGCTAAATGACCTAAATAAAAACGAAAAAAAAGCAATAAACACTCCTTTTAATGGGGGATTTGAAATTCCTTTGGAAAGCACAGGAGGAGGATTTGACTGGAGCTTTCTTCAACCTAAAGGAGTAAAAATTAGCACAGCTGCTACTTATGGTGCAGATGGTGGATCTGCATTGCGTATTACGTTTTCAGGAAAAAGAGTTCAATTTCGCCATTTCACCCAGCCTATGTTATTAACTGCTGGGCGCTATGAAATGCAAGGAAAGGTGAGATTAGATAATTTAGAAACCACTAAAGGAATGCAGTGGAAAATGTACTGTATTGCCCCTGAATGGAATCAAATTGGAGAAAGTCAGCGGTTTATAGGTGCTAATTCATGGCAATTATTTAATTTCTCTTTTTATGTGCCTGATGATAAAACCTGTGAGGTTCAACTACTTCGTTTAGAATTATTGGGTCATGCACCTGCCGATTTTAAGATTAAGGGAACAATTTGGTTTGACTCCTTAATAATTAGGCAGGTTGCAGAAGAAAATATTAATTAATATTAATAAATTATGATTATCAGTGTAAAATACATACTGGTTTTGCCACTAAAAAGTGGCACAATGGGCTTGTAAGGACTTATAAGTCATCTTCAAATTTTAATCTTGCCATTAAGGGTGTTTTATGAATATAAAAAACCAAACTATCTTAATCCTAGCATTAGGTATTGGTATCCATTTTTCTGCCCATGCTCGTTCAAATATGGGTTTTTTCCAATCTAGCGGTCAAGGAAGTACGTTTACGCCTGGATCTTTTTCTTCTCTATCCGCCCAGAACTTTTCTGGAGCTGCAGGAATGAGAAATGCTTCAGTCTTGCAAAGTTTTTCAGGTGGCACAACAAGTGTGAGCAGCATGTTTACAGGTAATCCCTCTTTTGTAAATCAAGGTAGTGGATCTAACTTTCAATTCGCTGGTTCGGGTAACTCCTTTAATTCTAGTTTCAATACTACTATCATTAACAACTATATAAATATATATTATAATCAAACGTTTAACTTTAATAACGTATCTTTTAATAATAGCCCTATCATAAATGGGCGGGGTAATAATGTTGTTTACCATGGACATCACCCATTTACCCCTAGCAGCCCTGATGGAAGCGCCTAAGAAGGTATAATAGTTGATGAATGCTAGGACTATTTATCCCAGATCAGAGGGGGATAATATTTTGTGGTTCCTTTTAGGAACAGTTATTTTGTTTGCTCCTTTGTTTCGTGCGGGAATCCAGCCATTACCTCTCATGACTCTTGAATTGATGGCTCTGGCGTTACTTACCCTGGCTTGTTTAGGGCAAAAAAAAAACAAAAGATAACCTTTTCTGAAAGAGCTATCCTCATAGGGATAGCTCTTATTCCTTTAATTCAACTGATTCCACTACCCATAGAAATACTTTCAAAACTTTTTCCGGGAAGAGCGTTCTATGCTGATAATATTACCCAAACTTTAAATCAAGATGATATTTCTAACCGCTGGCACTCTATAGCCCTTATTCCGAGTGCAACAGAACTTGCTTGGCTTGCACTACTTCCACCTATTGCAGTTTTCATTTCCACTCGATATATGACGAGCCAGCAACTGAAAAAACTAACCTATTTATTCTTAGGGATTGCTTCTTTTGAAGCCATTCTTGGATTAATTCAGTATGGCGAAGGATCAGAGAACCTTTTCAGGCTAGGCAATGAGTATTACAGAGATAGTGCCGTTGGCACTTATGTAAACCGTAATCACTTGGCAGGCTTATTAGAAATGGTCCTGCCCATTGTCTTATCCATATTAATAGCTGTGATTAAAAAAAATCCTAATATTACATCAAATAAAGATAGAGGAAGCTGGCATCAGCTTCTCTTACGCTGGAGTAATAACCAAGGTAATTATTTCTTACTTTTCTTCACAATCGCTATTATTATCCTATTAGGTACAATTTTCACCCGATCTCGCACTGGCATTATGTTGGTAATGCTTGGACTAATTTTAAGTTTTTTTGTTTTTATCCGAAAAATAGACTTAAAAAAACTTTATGGCACGGCTGGTTTTATTATCTTTTCTAGCCTAATTTTTGCCTTCGAGATTGGTCTTACACCTATTTTTAATCGTTTTGCAGCGATAGATGAAAATATGGAAAAAGGTCGTGGGCTAATTTATTCTGGCACCTTACAAGCCATTAATGAATTTTTCCCTCTTGGGAGTGGTGCTGGAAGCTTTGCTGAAGTATTTCAACGATTTCAGCCTATTGATTTTACAGCAGGTTATGTGCATCGAGCTCATAATGACTATTTAGAATGGATTTTAGTAGGGGGGCTACCTGCTGCCATTTTGATTGTAGCTAGTCTTTTTGTATATGGTCGGAGATGGATCAAAGTTTGGCGTTGGGAACAAGAATCAATTTTTTATTTTATCCAAATTGGAGCAGGGATTGGGACATTATTATTATTGTTCCACACTTTGGTAGATTTTAATCTTCATATTCCAGCGAATGCTATTTTCTTTGCGTTTTTACTCGGGGTATTCTTCTATCCCTTAGAGCAGCAACAAATCCGTAGTAAAAAAAATAAGCCTACCGCTTCTTTGCCTTACTACCCACCTAAACCTAAGGAAATTCCTAAAGAGAATTTAGCTAATCCGTTTGACTAGATAGTGAGCATTTCTATGCTTGATATACAGCATCTGCAAATAAAATTTTCTGATGGCATCAATTATCTAAAACAAAACATTCCAGATCTATGGTCAGTATATGTATTTGGTTCCCAAGCAACAGGAGATGTTTGGAAAGAAAGCGATATTGATTTAGCCGTACTGGCATCCCAGCCCTTAGAGGAATTATATCGCTATAAGCTCCAAGAAGAGCTGATTGAAATATTCAAACAAGAAGTAGATTTAGTAGATCTAAAAACAGTCTCTACCGTATTTTGCATGGAAATTATCAACAAAGGACAGCGGTTATTTGTTGCAGATTCTGAATTGCTGGATGTGGAATTTTTTGAAGATCGAGTTTTTGTCGATTATGCACGACTTAACGAGGAGCGAGCAGGAATACTCACTGATATTTATCAACGAGGCAACATTTATTAATGGATGATGTGCTTCTAAACAAAATAGCTATGATTGAGCGATGCTTAGCTAGAATTAAAGAAGAATACCATGATGATGAAACTGAGCTAGAAACCAATTTTACTCGTCAGGATTCTATTGTACTAAATTTACAACGAGCCTGTGAAGCAGCGATTAGCCTCGCAATGCATGTAGTACGAGCACATCGTCTAGGTACACCTCAAGAAAGTAGAGATGGATTTGAGCTACTGTATCAAGCAGAAATTATTGACGAAACTCTATGCCAGCAAATGAAAAAAATGGTAGGGTTTCGCAATATTGCAGTCCATCAATATGAGAAATTAAATCTATTAATAATTCATTATATTATTGAAAATAACTTAAATGATTTTTTAAAATTTACACAAATTATTTTAAAACAGGCAAAAAAACAGCCACCTTAGTGCGGCTTAAATCTCAAGAAATAAGTGCAATAAAGCAAGTAGTCAAAGCTGTTTGGATCAAATACAAAAGTATATTTGCTTGGATCTAGAACTGATGACACTCAGCTTGGAGGAGACATTGATTTGCTGGTAGAAGTAAATAGAGTGGCTGATTCTTCTATTCGCTTTAAATTAAAAACCCAACTCTATCAGCTCACCGATGAGCAGAAAATCGACTTAGTAATAAATTATGCCAACACATCTGAAACTGCCTTTCAAAAAAGTATTAAGAAAAATGCTCTTCTTTTATGAATAGTATTCTAGAAGAATAATATCATCTACTTGCTAGTCTTATAATATTAGCGAAAGAAATGTTGCAGTACTTTGATATTACTATGAAAAATCAATCCTAATACTGATTAGATTTTTTAGAAACCCAAGCAGTATTGGCAGCTCGTTTTGCTCGGATGACTGATATTTTAACTCGAAGTATTTTTCGAGCAATTATTGCTGCTGAATTTGCAGACATGCAAAGATTTTTGGATGTATTAAATTTTATGGAAAAACTTAAAATTATAGATTCAGCTCGACAATAGGTTGAAATTAAAGAACTACGAAATATTATTGTGCATGAATATGAGGTTGATAATTTATTAAATCTCTATGATAAAATCTACGGCTATGTACCTATATTATTTGGTACTTTTAATCAAGTAAAAATTTATCTATCAAGTACTAAACTTAACAAATAAAAGTAAAAAACCATGAAAATACTTACATCACCAAAAAGTATGCTCATCGCTGTGACAAAAGCAAAATTCCATGTACTTCATTGTGGAATCGAGCTAAGTAAGTAGGTAATTAGCTTACAACAATCAAATTAATACTAAATAACAAACAGTGTTCAATTGGAGAAGTTTCTTAGGGGGATCACCACTAAAACGTGAGCTCGCATGGGGGGCAATAGGTAGTTTTGCATTATATGTAGCATCTAAATCTTTAATGCTAATTACCAGTATGCTACTCGCACGTTTGTTAGGAGCGAGCGGTTATGGGGTATATGCTTCAGTTATGGCATCCATATTGCTTCTTGGTGTACCCTCAACTATAGGATTACCAACTCTTATTATTCGACTATTTGCCTCTTATCGAATACAGAAAAAATGGGCATTTATGCGAGGGTTATTGCTATGGGCAAACTTTATAATACTTATCCTTACCTTAACTATAGGAGCTATTGTAGTATTTGTAGTACAAACATTTGATACTCATTTCGAACTTATGCATGGACCCATCTTATGGTGGGTAGTGGCTCTATTGGCTATAAGTCCTTTAAATACGTTGCGATCTGCTGGACTAGGAGGGCTAAGCCATGTCATTCTTGGTCAGCTTCCAGAAAGTTTTATTATGCCAATAATTTTTCTTATTTTAGTGATTATTTGGTATCTGATAGGAATTAACTTTACTTCAGTAGAAGCAATTGCCTTGCGGGTTGTAGCAACTACAATTTCCTTTTTAATAGGTACTTATCTCTTTTTTCAAAAAATACCTAAAGAGGTGAAACAGGTACGACCACAATACCAAGTCAGATCTTGGATAAAATCTATGCTACCTTTATTCTTTCTTGGAGGAGTATATTTAATTAATACCCAAACAGATGTATTAATGCTTGCATTTATTTCTGGTAGTAAATCAGCTGGAATCTACCAAGCAACGGTTCGTGGAGCTGAACTAGTCACTTTTTCCTTAACTATTATTACTATGGTAATTCAGCCAATACTATCACGACTCTATGTCAGTGGTGATTTATCTCGTCTACAAAAAGTAATTACTATGAGTACTAGGGTTATATTGTTATTTTCAATACCTACTGCACTAATTATAAGTATATTCGCTCAATCTATTCTATCAATTGCTTTTGGATCAGAGTTTACCTCTGGAGCAAATTGCTTAATTATTTTAAGTATTGCACAAGCTATGAATGCAGGCATGGGTTTATCTAGAGCAATTCTAAATATGACAGGTCATGAGAAAGATGCAGCTAAGGGAATGGCAACAGGTGCCTTAGTGAATATTCTATTAAATGCTTTATTTATTCCTTTCTGGGATATAACAGGAGCAGCAATAGCCACAGGAATAAGTATAGTTATCTGTAATTTAATACTTACTATTAAAGTACAAAAAAACCTAGGGCTTGTATCACATGTTATAGGAAAAATTTCATAGCTTATGAAAAATATACGTAAACCTAATTTTTTTATAGTGGGTGCTCCTAAGTCAGGAACAACGGCAATGAGTGAATATCTTCGTACTCACCCAAATATTTACCTAAGCAATCCTAAGGAGCCTGGCTTTTTTTCAAAAGATATATTTAAACCGCTCTTTCAAAGTGAAGAGGAATACTTATCTCTATTTGCTGCGGCAAACTCTAATCACACATATATAGGTGAAGGATCAGTACACTATCTATACTCTAAAGAAGCACTCCCTAAAATTCGAAGCTTTAACCCTGAAGCTAGAATTATTGTTATGCTTAGAAACCCTATAAATATGGCTCATGCTTGGCATAGCGAAATGGTTTATGGAGGAATCGAATCTGTACTGGATTTTGAATATGCATGGTCAATACAGACAGATCGGGAACAGGGTAGAAAACTTCCGAAATATAGTAGCTATAGTTCTAGCCTTCTTTTATATAAAAAAGTTTGCCAAATTGGATCCCAAGTAAAGGTACTTTTAGATATTTTTCCGCGTAATCAGATTCATTTCATCTTATTTGATGATTTTATCTCAGATACAAATAAAGAATATCAAAAGCTCCTTAGATTTTTAAATTTGCCTGATGATAATCGTGTTGAATTCCCTCTGATTAATGAAAATCGGGGGTATAAATGGCCAAGGTTAGCTATTTCATTAAGAGCAATTAAAAGGTATTTTTATACGCCTTTATATAATTTACGAAGACTAAAAAAACTAACCGGTAGAGGAGTAGAAACAGGAACAGGATTACTTAGAATGGTAGATAAATTTATTATTATAAAAGGAGGAAGGTTACCTCTACGCCCTGAATTTCACCAATACTTACAATGTGAATTTAGAGATGAAATTTTACTTCTCCAAGATTTACTAGGATGGAGATTAGATAAATGGCTGGAAAATAAAACAAAGTGAGAGCGCAAATATTTTTTCTAGCTTGGTTATTTCTATTAGCTTTACCGGTATTGTTACTTACTAACCAGTACGAGAAGCATTTTTCAATTTCTCTAATTCCTATTTTTATTTGTATTAGTTATAGCGGCTATAGATTAGCATATATTTCTGCTATAGGTAGACAAGAGATAGTAGCAACTACTTTTTGGGTATTTATATATGTTTTTTTAGGGATTTGTCCATTTCTCCAAATCTCAACAAACACATTTCCTTGGCCTGGGTATTACGAAGATGCTGTATTATTTAAGGCAGGAATGATTATACTAACTAGTATATTTTCATTTGAAATTGGAAATCGTGTTTTACCAAAAAAATTTGTAACTACTATAGCACCTACTATTCTAAAAAAACCTATTCAACTAAATACAGTAGGACTACTCGCTATTGTAGCCATAATTTTAGCAATATATTTTCAGCACAAGTTAGGTGGTATAGCAAATCTATTTGTAACTAGAATAGAGTCTACCCAATATTTGCAAGATCAATCTACAACAGGGACTATTGCTCCAAAAATAGCACTAATGAATAAATTAGCAAGAACACCTACTTATGTTATTTTAATAGCCACATTAGTAGTTTGGGTTACTTATATTAAAAATAGAAAAAAAATAAGTTTAAAATGGAAATTATTAGCTATTATTCTGTTTGGGTTTGTACTTATATTAAATAACCCTATATCTACACCAAGATTAATGATAGGTACTATATTGTTGAGTTTTTTTTTCATTCTTCCATGGCAGCGTCAATATGGGTTGTATATTGTTTTTGGATTAATTGTAACATTAGTACTTGTTTTTCCTTTTTCAGATCTTTTTCGCAATACTTTAGATGTATCTCTAAAGGAGCGTATTGAGCAAAAATCAGTAATAGATACTCTTATATCTAAAGGTGATTTTGATGCATATCAACTACTTGTGGATTCTGTTGTTGTTATAGATAACACCAGCTATCAGCTAGGTAAGCAAATAAGTAGTGCTTTTTTATTTTGGGTACCAAGATCTATATGGATCAATAAAGGTAAACCAACAGGCGAATTTATTGCTGAGCAGGTCGGGTATAAATATACTAATTTATCAGCTCCTTTATGGATGGAATTTTACGTTGATGGAGGATGGATATTCGTAGTTATAGGTTTTATTGGCTATGGTATTTTTGTACAAGCATTAGATTATTGGAATTATGTGTATCAATTTTCTACAAAAAACCTTAGCCCGAAAATAGTCTTAATATTTGTTCCGATTTATGCTGGTTATCAAATTTTTTTATTAAGAGGGGCGTTATTACCTGCAATAGCATATTTATCCTCAATAGTACTATTTATATACTTATGTAGTATTCGTGTTACTTTAAATATTAAATAACTAAGTATAATTATTTATGACTAAAATCATCTATTGGAACAATATCCCTGCCCCTTATATGATAGAGAGGTTTAATACCCTTTCTGATCGTAGTAATTTAGATTTTGAAGTTTGGTTTAACGATCGTGTAGTACCTGATAGAAGCTGGGCAATTGATGAAGCAACCTGGAAATTTAATTATCGCTATTTACCAGCAATTAGTCTTTTTGGAAAGAAATTTCACTTTCCACCAATGCAATTACTTACTAATAAGATAGATATATTAATCAGTTTGTATTCAGAGCCTGTAGTTTTAATAAGTTGGTTAATTGCATATTTAAAGGGAGTAAAAACTGTATTTATATGTGAAATCACCTGGGATCGTTGGATAAAACGACGGTGGTGGAAAGAAAAGATAAAGCATATTATTTTCCCATTAGTTGATGCAGTAATTAGTCCGGGGGAAAATGGTAAATCCTATGCTATGCGTTATGGAGCATCTTCTTCTAAAATTTTTACTCTGATTCATGTTATTAATGTTAGACATTATACTTTAGGGCAAGAAAAAGTACTTTTAAATCGAGATGAGATACGCACGCAGTTAAATTTAAAGGGATGTACTTTTATCTATGTAGGTCGTCTATGGTGGGGTAAAGGAATAAATTACTTATTAGAAGCATTTGCTAAAGTGCAACAACAAAGTAATGTGTCAGTAAGCCTACTTTTAGTAGGCGATGGTTCTGAAGAATCAGTTCTTAAACAAGTTTGTCAAGATAGAAATATTAAAAATGTAATTTTTACTGGGTTTAAGCAACAAAAAGAATTACCCCAATATTATGCCCTTGCTGATATCTTTATTTTTCCCACTTTAGGTGATCCTTATGGGCTAGTAGTAGACGAAGCGATGGCCTGTGCTTTACCTATCATTAGTACTAGTGCTGCTGGAGAAATTCACGATCGGATAGAAGAAGGAATTAATGGTTATATTGTGCCTCCAGAAGATAGTGAAACGTTAGCTGATCGGATGCTTCATCTTGTAAACAATCCAAAGCTTTGTAAAAAAATGAGTAAAGCGTCTGCAGAAAAAATAGCAGATCATACTCTAGAGCGATGGGCAGAAAATTTTGAGAAAATTGTTTATCAGTTAATGAGTAGACCAGACTTAAGGTGATCATTTTGTAATCTTTTTTATAAGCTAATAAGCTAGAAACCCTCTTTATTATTAATAAATATAATCTAAATTTATTCTCAAGAATTATATATTTGATGAATATAACAAGAGGTTATCGGTAGTCATGAAAAAATTAATAGACATTCTTACAGTAAAGAGTTTTCTACTATTCCAGACTTTATTTTTTACTGCTTATCAAACGATTGCTGCTGAGTCCTGTTCTGAAAACGCTATTCCTATAATTAGTTCTTGGACGCATACTGCTAATCCAGATCAAAGTCTTCTATTTATTGGGGATTTATTCCCTTTAGATTCTGAAATAAATTTTGAAGGAAGCGATAATGCTCACTTTTCTGGAAAAACCCAATGGGTAGATAAAACACACATTTTAGTTACCCTACCTAATTCGATAAAAAAAGACATTTATTCCTTACGCATAGGTAAGGATAACTGTTGGAGTATACCTGTTTTTATAAATGCGCCCGAACTATGGTGGAATTACCCAGCTATACCTAAGCCAAATGAAAAGGTTAGATTATTTGGCAGAAATTTAGCTTATCTTGAAAATTCTCATCCGGCAGTATATTTGCAATCTACTGATCATCCAGAAATAAGTAAATGGATTAATGCTAGTGTGCAAAATCAATATGCCCTTACTTTTAAATGGCCCAATGATATAACCTCTGGACAATGGCAAATACGAGTAGCAACTGCTAGCAAGGTACAAAGAGGTTGGAGTGATCCTTTAGTAATAGAAGTTAATCCAGCAGTAAATGAAGTAATTAATAAAATACAAGTTTCTAATATTGCAGATCTGCTTAATACTATCTCGCAACTTTCTCATACAAAAGATAAAACAGAAATACATTTAGCAGCAGGAGCTTATGAGTTAGGTAAAACTTTATTTATTCCTGAGAACATTCAGCTTGTTGGTGCTGGAAAAGAGAAAACAATCTTAAAGATTGTTAAAGATTTACACTCCATAAAAGGGTTAGTGGGCGAAGGATTACCTTTTTCTAAAGGTATTGAACAGTCTCCTATAGAATTATATAACATAGGCTCTGTGGCAAAGACAGCTATTTTAGTGGCTGGATCTAATAGTGGTCTTTCTAATCTTGCTTTAATTGGTAACAAGAGTACACAAATAGGGATATCCATTTCGGGTACAGTAAAAAACCCATTGCACAATATTAAATTATCAGAAATTAAAATTAGCCATCTTAGTAAAAAAGGTGTAGAGCTATCATTAGAAGCAATACTAGCAAGATATGTACATGGGCTTGAAATTAAAGATAGCACGTTGTATGGGAATGGTGCAGCTATATTTTTAGAGCATATTTCCGATAGTGCTATTGTTAATAATCAAGTTACAGGATTATCAGAAGGTGTTATTTATACTCGTGAAGGAATAGTAAAACACTGTATTATTGAAGGAAATACTTATTTGCCCACACAAGTAGAAAATTTATCTGGTGTTAGGGCAATCTATATGAGTACTCAATATGGCTCCGTATATGAAAATTATATTGCTAATAATAAAGGAGCTCATTTTCATCCTCCTAAAGGCACTGAGCAAGACAGAGGAGAAGCAATTTTGATAGAGAGCTCATTAAGCCATCCTTACTATGGAACTCCTGCAAAGGTAGGTAATAATTTCATTGTATTACCTGATAAAGAAGTTGACTGGCAGGCCTTAAACAATAAAGAGAAAAGAGGAACACTGCCTAGTGGGTATTTTATTATTGTAGTTTCTGGAAGAGGGCAGGGGCAGATTAGGCAAGTATTATCATTAGAAGATCGCACTTTACATCTATCTAAGCCATGGGTAGTAAATCCTGATGAAAACTCCATTATCGTAATCTCTGAAGCAGTATATCGCAATTTGATTTTAAATAATAAGATCTCTGATTCTCTATCCGGGATACAGTTATGGATTACCGGAGCAGATAATATAATTGCTGGAAATGAACTATCTGATACTAAACGTGAGGGTATTCTTCTTTATGGCGAATTAGGTAGAAAACCCTCTGAATTTAAATTGAATCCCAAACAAGATGATCTCTCTTATCCATTTGGTAATTTACATAGAGCAGGATACAACTCTGGGATAGGAGTAAGTTACTTTAATGAGGTACATAATAATAAGGTAATAAATTCAAAAATCGGAATAAGCATAGCTGTTGATGATTTTCGTACTAGGGTAGGGGGTATAGCTTTTCCTATTTCTGTAGGAAACAAAGTATGGAATAATCAAATAGATACTACTAGTAAAGAGGGGATTACTGTGGGGTTGCGTGGGTCCCCTGTGGGTTCAATAAAAAATAAAGGATATTCATTACTAGGTAATATTATTGAACAAAATATAGTAAAAAATATACCTAAAACTTATAATTCTGATATGAGATCTCAAGCATCTGTGCTTAGAGAAAATATATTTTACTTGAAGAGCAAAGAACTATTAAAAAATATTAAAGAAAGTGAATTACCAATATTAAATTTGAAAGATAGTATTTCGATTCAAGAAAATAATATCATTAAATAAGCTCTCTTTATGTTAAAGCTATAAATACAGGTACGAGTTCTTGAACTCTAAGATATACATAGTAAGCTAATGACAATAATATAATATTAAATTAATTATGTTACCAACTAAAACAGTACTTATTACAGGTGGACGTGGGTTTATTGGCGTTAACTTAACCTCATTATTACTTTCAAAATCTTGTGACCTACATGTCTTAGATAATTTAAAACGCTCCTCGCCAACAGGTTGGCAACCTAGTTTAGCTGATTTTAAGCAAGTTGACATAATAAATAATGGAGAAATCTGATCTTGTATCAGCATTTTCAGGTATAAATAAAACACTCTCTGGTGAGACCACTGATTCATGACCCATATCCTTAGTATTATCCATTATCCAGTTTTTGGTGGTCCTCATAATAGTAATATGCGACTTATACCTTTTTTACAAAAAAAGGGTATTCAAACAACTGTGTTATTACCAGAGGAGCATGGAAATGCTGCTGAGAAATTGAAAGATGCGGGTATTCAGGTAGTATTGATTCCCCTACACAGGGCAAGAGCGACTCTAAACATTGGTACTCATTTTCAGTTTTTCACTCAATTTTCTGCTGAAATACGAGAGATTAGTGAAATTATTCAGCGATTAAAAATAGATATTGTCCAAATTAATGGATTAATTAACCCTCATGGTGCGATTGCGGCACATAGGGTAGGTGTCCCAGTTGTTTGGCAAATTCTTGATATTCATACACCAGTAATTTTACGATATGCTATAAAGCCATTACTGATGCATTATGCAGACGTAATCATGTGTACGGGGCAAAAAGTAGCTAATAAACATCCAGGAGTTACAAAAAGACCAGATCGTTTAGTCAATTTTTTTCCTCCAGTTAATTTAACTGATTTCTCTCCTAAAATATCTACCAGAAATCAAGTACGCCAAGAACTTGGTATAGATACTTCAATTCTAGTCATTGGTACAGTAGGGAATATAAATTTAGTAAAAGGACATGATAATTTTATTCATGCTGCTGCTCAAATGAAAGCTAAAGTTCATAATACGTGTTTTTTGATCTTAGGTACTATACATAACAATCACAAAAATTATGCAAAGAGTCTAGAAATACTTGCAAATAACCTCGGGCTAAAAATAGGCCAGGATTTAATTTTTTTAGACCCAGCTGGAAGAGTGCATGAGCTAGTACAAGCCATGGATATATTTTGGATGACATCTCGTTCAGAAGGAATACCAACTGCGATGGAAGAGGCAATGGCACTGAAACTACCTATTGTAAGCTTCGATGTTGGATCAATTGGAGAGCTAATTATGCATGGTTGTACAGGATATCTAGTGCAGGATCAAGATCCAAAATTAATCGCTAAATATACTTTAGATAACTTACTTGATGAAAAAATAAGAAATGAAATGGGTAGTCGAGGTCGCCATTTCATTCAAGAGCATGCCGCTCTTGAAGTTTGTGCAGAGCAACACATAAAAGCATATAGTTTGGCTTCAAAGTATAATAAATAACTCTAGTACAGAAGAAAATATCTAGTAGTTTTTATTAATATCGCACTATATTTCAGAGCTGTTTAATATAGATATAGTTAGTTTAAAGCAAAAAATGAAAAAAGCACTACTTACCGGTATTACTGGTCAAGATGGGATGTATTTGGCTGAATTGTTGCTCAAAAAAGGTTATGAAGTCCATGGGATTAAGCGACGGGCTTCGCTTTTTAATACGGATCGAATTGATCATCTCTATCAAGATCCTCATGAATCTAAAAGACGGTTTATGCTTCATTATGGGGACTTAACGGATGCGACTAATCTCATTCGTATTATCCAAGAAGCACAGCCTGATGAAATTTATAATTTAGCGGCACAAAGTCATGTGGCCGTTTCTTTTGAAACTCCGGAATATACTGCAAATTCTGATGCCTTGGGTACGCTGCGAATTTTAGAGGCTATTCGAATCTTAGGATTAGAGCAAAAAACTAGATTTTATCAAGCTTCCACTTCTGAATTGTATGGGAAAGTACAGGCTATTCCCCAAAATGAATCCACACCTTTTTACCCTCGCTCTCCCTATGGAGCAGCAAAGTTATATGCTTATTGGATTACGGTAAACTATCGGGAAGCCTATGGTATGTATGCTTGTAATGGGATTTTATTTAACCATGAATCCCCGGTACGAGGGGAAACTTTTATTACCCGTAAAATCACAAGAGGATTAGCGCGAATTGTCCTTGGGCTACAGAACTGTCTTTATGTGGGCAACCTTGAAGCAAAACGGGATTGGGGTCATGCCCAAGACTATGTGATAGCTCAATGGTTAATGTTACAGCAAGAATCGCCTGAAGATTATGTAATTGCTACTGGATTACAGCATTCAGTGCGAGATTTTATTACCCAGGCGGCAAGTATTTTAGGGATTACAGTGACTTGGCAAAACCATGGAGTAGATGAAGTAGGGATAGTAGAGTCGATTTCTGGTAAGGCCCAAGAGCTAGATACTATTAAAGCTGGGCATACCCTTGTGCAGGTTGATTCCCGTTATTTTCGCCCTACTGAGGTGGAAACTTTGCTTGGAGATGCGAGTAAAGCAAGGAAAAAACTAGGATGGGAACCAAAAATTTCTTTCGGTACTTTGGTAGAAGAAATGGTGATGGAAGATTTAAAAGTTGCTCAACGGGATAATCTTTGTCGCCAAGAGGGGTATCGTACTTTTAACTATTTTGAGTAGTTGTTTTTCTTTTAATTAGACTAGTTAAACTAGCTTTTTCCTCTTGTTTTTAACCATCTTATATGGGTTTATGCGAATTCTACTTTATGGCATTAATTTTCTTCCAGAACTTATAGGTACGGGAAAATACACGGGAGAAATGGCTTCATGGCTAGCAGATCATGGTTATGAAGTCAGGGTAGTGACAGCCCCCCCTTATTATCCAGATTGGCATGTACATGCTGGTTATTTAGCTTGGCGTTATTATAAAGAGGATTTTTTATCTCCTCAAGGTAATAAAATCAAAGTATGGCGTTGTCCATTATGGGTACCCCGTAGCCCTTCTGGAATTAAGCGATTAATTCATCTTGCTAGTTTTATGTTCACTAGCATCACCATTATGTTTAGCCAAATTTTCTGGCAGCCTAATATTGTTTTTTTAGTTGCTCCTACTTTATTTTGTGCTCCTGTTGCTTGGGTAACAGCTAAATTTTCTAGGGCTAAAGCTTGGCTTCATATTCAGGACTTTGAGCTGGATGCTGCAGTTGGGCTGAAGTTACTCCAATATAATGGGTTGCGAAAAGCTGCTGAATTTTTTGAAACGCGTAGCTTACGAAGTTTTGATCGGGTATCTACCATTTCCGAGAAGATGGTAGATCGTCTCTATGACAAGGGCATATCTAAGGAGCGTTGTATATTATTTCCTAATTGGGTAGATGCCCAAAAAATTTATCCCCTATCTTATCCTAGCCCTTATCGGAAAGAATTAAATATTAGTCCAGATAAAATTATTATGCTTTATTCTGGCACGATGGGGGAAAAACAGGGGTTAGAGATCTTAATTGAAGCAGCTTGTAAGCTTCAAAATTACCCAGAGATATTATTCATTCTCGCAGGTACAGGATCAGCCCGTTCTCGGTTAGAGAAACAAAGTAAGGGATTACTTAATATTCTATGGCTTCCTTTACAGCCTACAGAAAGGCTTAATGATTGGTTAAACCTTGCCGATATTCATATACTGCCCCAACAAGCAGATGCAGCAGATTTAGTGATGCCTTCTAAACTCACAGGAATGTTGGCTAGTGGTCGACCTATTATTGCTACCGCATTGTCCGAAACTCAAGTTGGAAAAGTTGTTTCTTTTTGCGGAAAATTAGTAGCTCCAGGAGATACAAAAGGGTTAATAACAACAATTCAGAAATTAGCTAAAGATCCCCAATTACAATTAAAATTAGGATCGACAGCGAGAGATTATGCAGTCAATTATTTAGGTTATGAGCAAGTGCTGGTCAATTTAGAAAAGAATCTCAGTTTTTGAGAGTCGTTATTATAATAGTTATTTACTTTACTTTAAATTTATTTCAAACTTAGGCGGCTACTGTTTATTTTTATTTAATTTTTTAATAGTGATTCGACTTATTTTCCCCTATTTATTGATTTCTATATTTTTAACTGCTTGTGGTGTGCACAATGCTTATCAAGGGGGATCAGTAAGTAGGTATGAAAAATCAGAAAAAATAGCTGCCCAATCTGAACCTAAATTTGAACAAATCTCTGTTGAGTCTATTCCTGAAGTAACTACTAAAGATGCAGATATTCTTAAATTAGAAGAATTACCTATCATGGATCCTAATTCAGAAAATTTACCTATTAATGATAGTGAAGATGTTTTAAATCAGTATGATCAACAAATCGGTCCTTCTGATTTACTTAGGGTGAATGTATTTCAGGTAGAAGAAATTTCTAAAAAAGAAATTAGAGTAGGTAACAACGGAAAACTGTCTCTTCCACTTGTAGGATCAATTACGGTGGAAGGATTAACGGCTAAAGAACTTGAGATAGAATTGGAAAGGATTTTAGGGGAAAAATACTTACAAAATCCTCAAGTGAGTGTGTCTGTGGTAGAACATATTAGCAAACGATTTACTGTCGCTGGAGAGGTCAAAAAGCCTGGACTTTATCCTATTCAAGGACCCACCACTTTACTAGAGGCTATTTCTATTGCTGAAGGGGAAGAATATTATGGGAATTTATCCCAAGTAGGGCTTATTCGCACCGTGGCGGGTAGTAAAAAAATCAATATTTACAATATAAATGCAATCCGTGATCAAAAAGAAGTAGATCCTGAAATTCATGCTAATGATGTGATTGTGGTAAGTAAAGATGCTGGTAAAGCGGTTTGGAGGAAAATTACTAGATTTTTTGGGGTATTCTTTAATCCATCTGGTAATATTTTTAGATAAAAATATCTTTATGAGAGCTATTTTTTCTTGTTTTTTTGTATCTTTATTTCTGATCTCTTGTGGTACACACAATACTTATCAGAAAAAATCCTTAAGTAGTCACATTGAAACAGAAAAAGCAACTATCTATACTGATTTTATTGCAGATAAATCAAAATTGTCTATTACAAATTTAGAAAAGTCGCTAAATCAGCATGATTACCAAATTGGTCCTTCTGATGTATTAAGTGTAGATGTATTTCAGGTGGAAGAAATTTCTGAAGAAGAAATTGTAGTAGATAATGGAGGCACAATATCTTTACCCTTAATTGGCTCTATTCAGGCAGCTGGACTCACTCCAGACGAGCTAGAAGCCAATATTACCAAAATCCTAGGAGAGAAATATTTACAAAATCCTCAAGTAAGCGTGTCTATTGTAGAACATATCAGTAAGCGGTTTACGGTCGCTGGAGAAGTGAAAAAACCGGGACTTTATCCTATTGAAGGACCCACTACACTTGTACAAGCTATTTCTGCTGCTCAAGGAGAGGGAGAGTTTGCAGATTTATCAAAGGTAGGTTTAATTCGCACTATTAAAGGAAATAGGCAGATGTCTTTTTATAATGTGAACGAAATTCGTAGTCAAACAGCAATAGATCCTCAAATTCATGCTAATGATGTTGTGATTGTGAATCAAAGTAGGTTTGATGTATTTTGGGATGAACTCACCAGATTTTTTCATATATTTGTAAGTCCTGCTGCATTTTTTTAGCTAATCTAAATGGCAATAAAATACCCTTACCAACAACAAAGCTTACTTTTTGTTTATGACGCATTAGTTATTTTTGCTGCTGCTTGTTTTGCCTACAGAATGTATTTGGGAACTTGGTTGCTTGCATCAGAATATTATTTTGTCGTGGGCGTGAGTACTTTGCTTACTGCAATCGTGTTCCCCCAATTTGGTTTATATGAGTTTAAATTATGGCATAAAGATTCTGTTTTAGATGGGTTTAAATCCATCATTTTAGGTTGGGGGAGTGTTTTACTCGCTTTAATTTTAATTGCCTTTATTACGAAGACAGGAGATAAATTTTCCAGAGGCTGGGCGTTACTGTGGGCAGTCATAGGTTGGGGAGGATTATTAGCAGAGCGATTTTTTTGGCATTTATCTTCAAAATGGTTTATTGATCAGAGATTCTATCGAAAGCAAATTATCCTAGTAGGATCTCTAAAATCTAGCTTAGAAGTGATTGAACGAATTCAGTCTTCGCCTTGGTTAAGTATTGAGATTATTGGTTTTTTTTGTGAGAACCCGGAAGTATTTGAAAATGAGTTTAATTTACCTGTAGTAGGGCATATTAAAGAGGCTGCTAATTTTATTGAGCGGGAGAAAATTAGCCAAGCGTGGATTGCTATCTCCTTTGAAGAAGGTGAGTTAATTAAAGAGTTTATCCAAAATTTACATCACTCAACGGTGGATCTTTGTCTAATACCAAATATCTACGATTTTTATCTGCTTAATTATTCTATTTCTGAAATTGCTGGTTTGCCTGTCTTAAATTTATCCGCTACGCCTATTACAGGTATTAATATTTTTGTTAAAGACATAGAAGATAAAGTACTAGCATTCTTAATTGTGCTTTTAATTAGCCCCCTGTTATTGGTGATTGCCATAGGGATTAAATTGAGCTCTCCAGGACCTATTATTTTTAAGCAGAAGAGGCATGGATTAGGGGCAGCTCCAATTACTATGTATAAATTCCGTTCCATGCATATTCACAAGGAAGAAAGGAAAGTAACCCAAGCAACTAAGGGTGATTCAAGAATTTTTCCTTTTGGTGCTTTTTTAAGAAAGACAAGTCTTGATGAGCTTCCTCAATTTTTTAATGTGCTAGAAGGAACCATGTCCATAGTAGGACCTAGACCTCATGCCATAGAGCATAATGATGAATATAAACAGCTTATTGGTGGCTATATGCAACGACATAAAATTAAACCAGGTATTACAGGATGGGCACAAATCAATGGCTGGCGAGGAGAAACAGATACTCTTGAAAAAATGAAAAAACGAGTAGAGTATGATCTTTACTACATTGAAAACTGGTCTTTTTGGTTTGATATGAAAATTATCTTAACTACCCTTTATAAGGGATTTATTCATCGGAACGCCTATTGAGTAACTATAAATTAATTCCTAACCAAGCGATCCATTCATCAAAAAATTCTTTTTTTAAGGCAGCTACTGCAGATCGTGGTTGAAGTGTGGGTTTAAATACGGATTCTCCTAATAGAGTAGTGGCATAACCACCTGCTTCTTTCAAAATCAAACTTCCTGCTGCATAATCCCATATTTTTTGTCTACCATGAAGATAAACATGACCTCTGCCTGCAGCGAGCCAACACCAATCTAACGCTACTGATCCTAAACTTCGCTGAGAGCTATAGGGAGGACAGGTTGCTAACCTAGCTGCAAGCCCTGCAGGTAATCGTTTTAAGTCAATTAAACCAATGCCATTGTTAAGTGGTTCATGGGGATAGATTTCCCCTAGTACTTTTTCATTTACCCAAGCCCCTTGATTTTTTTGTGCACTAAAACACTCATCTCGTAAAGGATCATAAACTATCCCTATCACTACTTCTTGCTTAACGATTAAAGCTAAAGAAACGCTGAAGCAGGGAATTCCTGCAGCAAAATTTCGAGTACCATCGAGAGGATCTAAGCACCAAACCCCTTGAGTGGTATCTAAGAGTAGTTGAGTTTGTTGGATTTCATCCATCTCCTCACCTAGAAAAGCAAATTGAGGCCAATAGGTAGTAAGCGATTCATTAATTTGCTTTTGCATGATTAAATCTGCTTCAGTGAGCAAACTACCATCGGCTTTCCATCGGCTTTTAATCGTTGCAAATCGGTGAGGCAGATGCTCTTGTGCCGTATTAATAACAATTTGGCGTAGTTGATCTAGATCAGGATACATGGTGATAGCTAATTTATTTTTAATATATCGAAATAGTGAACTATTCACTATGTTACAGCATATAGAGATAAAGAAAAGCTAAAAAAAAACCCGAAAAACCCTAGGAGGATAGAGCTTTTCGGGGACTTACGTAAGCGGAGTTCTTTAAAACAGAATCCAGTGTAAGTGAAGTGCAATTTAGCGTTAGCTATGGTCGTTATTTAGTCGCAATTTCTCTTGGATAAGGTTTAATTGCTGTTTCGCAAAATCCATCCTCAAGTCGTTGATAAGTGATCCATCCTAATTCATAAGCAGCCACCGCCCCTGAAGCAGAAATTTTTTTGTTCTGCTCACTTTGAACCCAGCCGTTAGGAGTAACTAATATCGAATTGTTTCGATTTAAATGATCATAATCAGTGCGCTTAAAGCCAAAAGGAGCACCATTATCTCTAAAGGGTTTTCCAGCTTCATTGGTTGAATGACACTGCCATTGATTCATATTCCAAGAGGCAGTGCATTGGTATCTTAGTTCAGTTTTTTCGCTCCCATAGGCCTGACTTCTAACTTCTTGAGTCCAGCTCCCTGTATTAGGATGGTATTT
Organism: Candidatus Nitrosacidococcus tergens; assembly: GCF_902810445.1. NCBI lineage: Bacteria > Pseudomonadati > Pseudomonadota > Gammaproteobacteria > Chromatiales > Chromatiaceae > Candidatus Nitrosacidicoccus > Candidatus Nitrosacidicoccus tergens. The sequence continues at coordinate 866,222 of NZ_LR778175.1, forward strand.
CCATATTTCGTGGAAATGAGATTGAGGTTCTTTTTCTTCTCTACTAAAAGTTACATGTTGTAGAATGAATGTGTTCTTTTCACCTTCTTTTTCCTTAAAGCTAATCCACTCTCTACTAGGCGTGTTCAATTCTTGCTTGTGCTGTTTAGAGAACATATCATGCACTCCATCTTCAATAAAACGATAAGTGACATCAAAACATCCTGAAATATTCTCTACATTACTCATTTCCTTAGGGGTAGTTTCTTGTGCTAAAGCAACACTTACTCCCCCTCCAATCATGGTCGCTAATGTCAATATATGGTAGTGACGTATCATAATAGCTCCTATATATTTCACTTTAAATAATATATCAAATTAAAAACTAAATGTAAATGATAATTATTAATTTCTTCTAAAAAGTAAATTGAACAGTTCCAGTAAAGGTTCTACCCGGCATGGTCAGGCGATCTGCCGGTAGGCCGCCTGTACCTGCATCATTAGCCCCATTACCGCTAAGAAAATTACCAAGTACTCCGCTATTTAAATTTCCCCAATCCCAGTATTTGGCATTAGTAAGATTATTTGCGCCAAAAAATAGTGTTAAATTCTCAACCGGGGTGTAGTGGACAAAAAAATCCATAATGCCATATCCTGGGGGAAGGAAGAAACTAGGATCACTCAATTTTTCATGTTTATGTACTAATGTACCAACTAATTGAGCACCCCATTTAGAGGTAGTGTAGTCGAGGCTAGCGACTAACTTAGCCGGATCAACTGTATTTAGGGGTGAATAAAAATCATTACCCGGTTCAATAAGCTGCCCAGCTGTTCTCACCGCATTGCCCCGTAAAGACCAATTTCTTAATGAGTCGCTGAAAGTACCAAGCTGTAATAAGCCACTGAGTTCCACCCCTTGAATCCATGCTTTAGAGGCGTTTACAGTTTGGAAAAACAGGTTAGTGCCAGCACCTGTGATGGCTTGAGACGCCCACGAAGGTACTGCCGAGGGGGGGAGAGCATAGCCTTGCCACATAAAATTATCATAGCTATTGTAGTAAGTGGCTACATTAAACCAGCCTAGATCTCCCTCTCCACGAATTCCAATTTCCATATTCTGACTGGTTTCTGCTTTAAGATCTGGGTTGGGTAAAAAGCCAATATTAAACCCAGGTCCTGCTTGTTCACTCCAGCCTCCAGAAATATCACTGAACAATGGAGGTCTAAAGCCATTTGCGTAGTTAGTGTAAAGACTAAATTTTTTATTAAAGTGCCAAAGCAGTCCAAATTTAGGGGAAAGATGGTTTACAGTGTAGTCTTTTTTTGCAAACATAGGATTAAAACGCCGATACATCACATCATCTTCTGGCTGATAACTATAATATTCTTCTCTTAGCCCTGGAGTAATCACCAAGCTACGATCAAATAGCTCGATTTTATATTCCCCAAATAACTGATATCGGTAAGTATTACTCTCTGGAATCAAATGCATGGGATAAGTGCCAGGTAAAAAATCCATACCGCTGCCGGTGGCTCCCGTGAGGGTATTCACTCCATAGCCTGTAGCAGAGGACTTAGCATTCGTTACCCAGATCTGAGTACCGTAATTAAATTGATGGTAAATTGGGCTATCTTGATCACTAAACACTTTAGTAGCTACTAACTTTCCGCCAACCACTGTTTCCCGTAATGGGGTTGTATTGAAAAATCGATCAATAGTTCCTGAACTGTCCCCAGTATCAGTGTCAGTTTGGGTATCATTTCTAGTTTGGCTTTGCTGCCAATAAGCGGTCCAATTAAGCCTATTGGCAAAGATAGAGTCGAGCTTAGAATATTCTTGCCCTGCACTTCCACGAACTCGGGTACTACTGTCTTGAGAATTGTAAAAATTTGGAGTAAACCCTGCCCTATTGGTTACTAGCTGGCTTAAACCAGTAGTATTTGTATGCTGATCTACAATGTCAAAAATTGCAAAATCCCTACGACCATCTGCATTATGGACATATTTTGCATTTAAGCTTTTAATATCATAATGCATGGGATCGGGTAAAGTGCGAGTTGCACCGACACCTCCCACCGTACCCATATTTGCAAGCTGATGACCGATACGATGGTTTCCCGTCAGTAAAAAACCATGCTCCTGATTACCTGTAGCAAGAGAAGCGGTGGTAGAGAAACTGCCATCAGCACTGTCATACTGCTCTTTAATAAGCCCACTGATGAGCTGATCATCTTTTAAATAATCTGCAGGATCTTTCGTTTTAAAGAGTACTGATCCTCCCAGAGCAGAAGAAGGGTATAAGGCTGAGGCAGGACCTCGAATAATTTCAACTTCTTTAAGCTGATCTAAGTTAATAAAATCTCGACCTCCACGAAAACCGCCTCCAGCAATGCCTCCACCAAAAGAGTCTGCCATAGGCACTCCATCCATTTCCATGTAGGTGCGGTTACCCGATAGCCCCCGAATATTAAAACTATCTAAACCAAATCGCCCCGCAGTACCAATAGCAGATACCCCAGGCTCATAGCGAACAAGATCACGGATAGTAAGATCCATTTGCTGATCCATTTGCGTACGGCCAATGATAGAAGTTGTCCCTGGAGTATCTAATTTAATAGATGAAAGGGGTGCAGCTTCATGGGGCTGAGCAGTTATCTTCATTTTTGAAAGTTTTTTTGTTTGACTATTTTCCGTCTCTGAATCTTTATTTTCTAATTTATCTGATGAAAGTACAGGAGCTGTTGTAAATACAGCACAAATTGTTACTATCCGTAATATTGTATCCATACCATTTCTTTTTCTTCATGATCGGCATTTTTTATTAGAAAAGCTTTTTAATACAAATGCAACTAATTATCATTCGTATAAGAAACAGAGTATAGAACCATTCTTTTAAAAGTCAAGAATAAAATAAAATATAAAAAATATTTTAATAATAATTAAAGTTCAAATGATAATTATTAAATTTTACTAAAAAAGAAATTGAACAGTCCCGGAAAAGGTTCTACCTGGCATGGTAAGACGATCAGCAGGTATACCACCAGTACCTGCATCATTAGCCCCATTACCGCTAAGAAAATTACCTAATATCCCGCTGTTTAGATTTCCCCAATCCCAGTATTTAGCATCAGTGAGATTACTTGCGCCAAAAAATAGTGTTAAATTTTCAACTGGGGTGTAGTGGACGAAAAAATCCATAATGCCATATCCTGGGGGTCTAAAAAAACTTGGGTCACTTAGCTGTGAGTGCTGATGTACTAATGTACCAACTAATTGAGCACCCCATGTAGCAGTGTTGTAATTAACACTAGCGACTAACTTAGCTGGATCAACTGTATTTAGGGGTGAATAAAAATTATTACCTGGTTCAATAAGTTGCCCAGCCGTTCTCACCGCATTGCCCCGTAAAGACCAGTTTTTTAATGAATCACTAAAGGCACCAAGCTGTAGCAAGCCGCTAACTTCCACCCCTTGAATCCATGCTTTAGAGGCGTTTACAGTTTGGAAAAACAAATTAGCACCTGACCCTGTGATACCTTGGGTTGCCCACGAAGGTACTGCTGAGGGTGATAGTGCAAATCCTTGCCATATGAAATTGTCATAGCTATTATAATAAGCAGCTACATTAAACCAACCGGGCTTGCCCTCGCCACGAATTCCAATTTCTATATTCTGACTAGATTCAGCTTTAAGATCTGGATTGGGTAAAAAGCCAATATTAAACCCAGGTCCTGATTCACCCCATCCGCCGGCAATATCACTAAATAATGGAGGTCTAAAGCCATTTGCATAGTTAGTGTAAATACTCATTTCTTTATTAAAGTGCCAAAGCAGTCCAAATTTAGGGGAAAGATGGTTGACATTATAGTTTTGTTTCGCAAACACAGGATTAAACCGTTGGTATAAAATGTCATTTTCTGGCTGGTAACTGTAATATTCTTCTCTTAGCCCTGGAGTCAGGACTAAACTACGATCAAATAACTCAATTTTATATTCCCCAAATAGCTGATAACGATAGGTATCACTGCTTGGAATCAGGTGCATAGGATAATTTCCTGGTAAAAATTCCATACTGCTACCCGTGGCTCCCGTGAGGGTATTCACCCCGTAACCTGAAGCAGAAGATTCATCATGGGTTACCCAGATCTGAGTACCATAACTAAACTGATGGTAAATCGGGCTATCTTGATCACTAAATACTTTAGTAGCTAATAGCTTACCTCCAACCACTGTTTCTCGTAGCGGCAGTGTGTTAAAAAACCGATCGATGAGTCCTGTGCTAGATCCCACGTCAGCATCAGTTTGAGTATTGTTTTTGGTTTGATTCTGCTGCCAATAAGCAGTCCAATCAAGTCTGTTTGCAAAGATAGAGTCGAGTTTAGAATACTCTTGTCCTGCACTTCCACGAATTCGGGTACTACTGTCTTGAGAATGGTAAAAATTTGGAGTAACCCCACCTGGATCTGGTACTAACTGACTTAAATCATTAGTATTTGTAAATTGCTGCACTACATCAAATATTGCTAGATCCTTACGACCCTCTGCATTGTGAACATATTTTGCATTCAAACTTTCAATATGATATTGCAACGGATCAGGTAAAGTGCGGGTTGCTCCACTACCTCCCACCGTACCCATATTTGCAAGTTGGTGACCGATACGATGGTTTCCAGTCAGTAAAAAGCTATGTTCTTGGTTGCCTGCCGCAAGAGAAGCGGTGGTAGAAAAGCTACCATCTGCACTATCGTATTGCTCTTTAATAAATCCACCTAACAGTTGATCATCCTTTAGATAATCAACAGGATCCTTAGTTCTAAAAACGACTGATCCGCCTAGAGCAGAGGAGGGATATAAGGCTGAGGCAGGACCTCGAATAATTTCAACTTCTCTGAGCTGATCTAAGTTAATAAAATCTCGTCCGCCACGAAAGCCACCTCCAGCAATATTTGCACCAAAGGAATCCGGCATAGGCACTCCATCCATTTCCATGTAGGTGCGGTTACCCGATAGACCTCGAATATTAAAACTATCTAACCCAAATCGCCCCGCAGTACCAATAGCAGATACCCCAGGCTCATAGCGAACAAGATCACGAATGGTAAGATCCATTTGCTGATCCATCTGCGTGCGACCAATAGTTGAAGTGGTTCCTGGCACATCCATCTTAATGGATGAGAGGGGTGCCGGTTCCGGTGCTGGCGAAGTTACTTTGATATTTTCTAACTTTTTTTCTTGATTCTTTGTCGCTTTTTTCGAATCTTTATTTTTTTTAGTTAAGACTTTAACTTTTGCTTCTGATTTATCATCTGCATTCGCTGAAAATGCAGATGCTGCTGTAAACATAGTATAAATCATTATTATTCGTAATATTTTATCCATGCTATTTCCTTTGAAATCATATTATTTATTAGAATAATTTAATTAATACAAATGATAATTAATTTTATTTATATTAATTAATTATGTATAGAATCGATTTTTGGAAAGTCAAGATTAAAATATTGTATGGCGAGAATAATGTTCATGAGATACGGGTAGAATACCTGACAAATGTTTAAAACAGGTATCTCTAGCTAGTTGGGTAAAACTTTTCATGGCATGAAATTCTCTTTCTTTAGTACGCATAGCAGCATATAGGGTTGCCCATAGCCCTTCTTTGCCTAAACTAAGAGACTTAACTTCCTCTCGGGCAAGCTCATCTACAATTGCCCAATTAGGTAGTACAGTGACACCTCGATTACTTACAACCAGCTGTAGAATCATTAGGGTAAGCTCTGCAGTTCTACGTCCAGCAGGATTAATCCTCGCAGGATCTAAAAAATGAGTGTAAATACTTAATCGGTGTTTTTCCACAGGGTAGGTGATTAGGATTTCATTTTTAAGATCAGCAGGATCAACCCAAGATTTTCTACTTAAAGGATGAATGGGGGAAACTACTAATACTCCTTGAAATTGAAATAGAGGCTCATAACTAATATCTGGATGATCTACTGGATCAGAGGTAATGACTAAATCAATATTGCCCCGTCGTAGGGCAGGTAGCGGCTCAAAACTAAAACCAAGGGAGAGATCCATCTCTATCTTAGGCCATTGGGTACGAAATTTATTCATAGCAGGTAGAAGCCATTGAAAGCAACTATGGCATTCTACTGCAATATGCAGTCGTTCAAGCTGCCCTTGAGCCATTCCAATTAAATCTCGCTCTGTAGATTCTACTTGAGGTAAAATAGATGTAGCCAACTCCAATAAGTGCATACCCGCTGAAGTAAATTGTAGTGGGTAACTTTTTCTAATAAATAGAGGACAATCAAAATAATCTTCTAGGGATTTCAATTGATGAGAAATTGCTGACTGGGTCAGATGCAAATGATCAGCGGCCTTACTTACACTACCATGCTCGTGAAGGCTTAATAAGGTTTTTAAATGACGTAACTCAATAAACATAGTGAATTAAGGGTGAGTGTTCACCTTCATTAGCATTTATTTCTAATTTTCTATACTACTTTATCTTTACTGTTTTATTAGATTTTTACACCTCTCTCATAATAAATAATAAATTAAGATGAAGAAAATGAATAAGATACTTAAAAGCTCTTAGTGGTGGAAAACATTTTTAAAGAGAGCCTACGCTTTAATGATAACAATTCTCTTAGGGATCCCGAGCGGCGTAAAGTATTAAAGCTAATAGCAGCAACGGGAGCACTATTTGCTACTGGGCATTCTCCTTTTGTTCGTACATCTACATTCCGCACTGAACAGGCGATTCAGAAGCGTCTAGAGGAGATAATTCATAATGTAGTTGTCATTTATTTTGAAAATCACTCATTTAATAGCTTATTTGCTGATTTCCCAGGACTGCTAGATCCGCTCGCAAGTATGCCTCCTGAGCTTTTAGTTCAACGGGACATTAATGGAGATATACTAAAGCGATTACCTCCTATATGGAAAGGTCTTGTGCCCTATGAACAAGTTGTAGGAGATCGTAAATACCAACTTTTACAAGATTTTAACAATACGCTTCCTAATGCTCCATGGATTTTAACAGATGAAGAAGGCAACCCATTACCCCATAGTGTGATTCATCGTGACTTAGTTCATGAATTTTACCGTAATCAGCTGCAAATTAATGGGGGGCGTAATGACATGTTCGTCGCTTACAGCGATAGTGGTGCCTTACCTATGGCTCGATACGCAACTACCGATTCTAATTTAAAAATGTGGCAGCTTGCCCAAGAAAATACCCTATGTGATCGCTGGTTTATGGGTAGCTTTGGAGGTTCTTTTTTAGCACATCAATATTTAATTGCTGCACAGCCACCACTTTACCCTAACGCTGATTGGAGTATCGCTAAAAATAAAATTACCCTGATTAAGGGTAATCACGCACATGGGATTCATCCTATACTAGATAAACATTCCCCTTTAAATCCTATAAAAGGAACTTTAAAATTTTCTCAAATAGGATCGCTGACTCCTGATTTTTATTGTGTCAATGCAATGGAGCCACCTTATATGCCTTCAGCTATAGGTGCGGATAAAAAAAATCCCCACTTAACTAAACGGAATAGTTCAGCAGTCCTTCCGCCACAACACCATGCGACCATTGGGGATCGCTTAACTGATGCTGGTATCTCATGGGCTTGGTATGGAGGTGGATTTCAAATGGCACTAGAGGGTAAGGGATTTAATGGTATTCATACTAATTTTCCAGAAGCACCAAATTTCCAATACCATCATCAACCTTTTAACTATTTTAAGCGCTATGCTCCAGGTACTAAGGATAGAAAAAATCATCTACGAGATGGAGGGATAGGAAATAGTTCTCGTGCTAATAGATTTTTAGCTGATGCAGAATCGGGTAATTTACCTCAAGTGGCATTTTATAAACCCCAAGGTAGCTTAAGCCTGCACCCGGGTTATGCAGATGTAGATTCTGGGGATTTTCATATTGATAATATTATCCATACCCTTAAACAAGGTCCTCAATGGGAGCATATGTTAATTTTGGTTTTACCTGATGAGAATGGGGGATTTTGGGATCATATATCACCTCCTAAAGGGGATCGTTGGGGGCCAGGTACTAGAATTCCAGCGATAGTGATATCCCCATTTGCTAAAAAAGGATTTGTAGATCATACAATTTATGATACAGGGTCAATACAACGATTTTTAAATATACGATTTGGGCTTGAGCCGCTACCCGGAATTATTAGACGGGATCAAGCAATGGAGGCAGCGGGCACCGCTGCACCTGGAGATTTAACGAATGCTCTTGATTTGAAAGCCTAATTTCTTTTAATTTTTTATTGCTTTGTATGCAAATAAAGTATTTTTCCCAAGCTTGTGAAAATAATAAGCAGCCTATTTTAGAGCGGCTTCAGGTCGTTCTTAAAAATACAAGTGAAGTCTTGGAAATAGGCAGTGGAACCGGACAACATGCTGCCTATTTTAGTAGGCAATTGCCATATTTAATTTGGCATCCAAGTGAAAAAGATACTGAATCTGTAGAAATTTTAAAGGAAAACTTAAGTATATTAGGATCATCTACAAATTTATATGATCCTATCACTCTAAATGTGGCACAGAATCCTTGGTCAGTCTCTACTATAGAAAGTATTTTTAGTGCTAATACTTTGCATATTTGTGCTTGGGAAGAGGTACAGAATTTCTTTAAAAGGGTAGGAAAAATATTAAAATCCAATGGGATTTTATGTATTTATGGACCATTTCGCTATCATAATGCCTATACTAGTGCCAGTAATGAACAATTTGATACTTGGTTAAAATCCCGGAACCCTAAACAAGGTATCCGAGATTTTGAAGCTGTAAATAAGTTGGCACAGACTGTAGGATTATCCTTGCAACAAGATTATGCCATGCCGGCAAATAATCAATTGCTAGTTTGGCAGAAATTTACTTAGTATTTTACTTACCTTCGTTTTGCCACACTATGCGCAAATTCATGGAGAATATCTGCACTTTCTTCCCAACCCATACAGGCATCAGTAATGCTTTGTCCATAGGTAAGCGGTTGTCCTAGAACAATATCTTGGCGACCGGGGATTAAGTGACTCTCTAGCATAGCGCCAGTAATACGCCGATCTCCTGCGGATATCTGTGCTGCTACGTTTTTAGCCACTTGAATTTGTTGTTGAGGATCCTTACCGCTATTACCATGGCTACAGTCAATCATAACTTGAGGGACAAGTCCTGCCTTAGCCAATTTTTTAGCTGTACTATCAATACTCTCTCTATCATAGTTGGGGGCTTTTCCACCTCGTAGAATAAGATGGCAATCAGAATTACCTGTCGTAGAAACAATTGCAGAGTGACCTTCTCGAGTGACAGAAAGAAAATGGTGAGGTTTCGAAGCAGATAAAATAGCGGCGATAGCAGGATCTGGACTGCCGTTGGTTGCATTTTTAAATCCTACAGGACAAGAAAGTCCAGAGGCCAATTCACGATGAACTTGGCTTTCAATAGTTCTAGCACCAATCGCACCCCATGAGATTAAATCGGCTACATATTGGGGACTAATTAAATCTAAAAATTCAGTAGCCGCAGGTATGCCAGCTGAAGCCAGATCAAGTAAAAGTTTACGTGCTAAATGTAATCCTTCATTAATTTGAAAACTATCGTTTAAATGGGGATCATTAATAAATCCCTTCCAACCTACGGTAGATCTGGGTTTTTCAAAATAAACCCGCATAATCACTAATAAATTATCTTTTAGTTTAGTTTTTAACTGCTTAAGCCTCTCAGCATATTCCCAAGCAGATTTAGCATCGTGAATAGAGCAAGGTCCAACAATAACAATAACCCGATCGTCTTCACCTTTAAGAATTTGTTGAATTTCTTGTCGGGTTTGATGGACGGTTGTTGCTGCTTCATAAGTAATGGGCAACTCCGCCTGAAGTTGAGAAGGTGGAATAAGCTCTTTTATTTCTTTAATACGTAAATTTTCAGTAGGAAAGTTCATGAATTATCTTAGATTTATTGCTTTGCATTTTTGTTAAAAATGCTAAAAAAATAGATCTTTACTCCTTAGGATAAATTAGTCTTTGACGTTAAAGGCTTATAGTATAGAGTGATTGGTATAAATTTTCAGGTTTGAATTAATTAAAAAATAATGATTTATGATGAAAAATACCCCTTATCCTTTGGAATCTTTTTATAATTGCATTTTACTACCCATTAAAGCGTTTCTCCAACGCCCCACATCTGGGGGTATTATCTTAATTATTGCTACTATTTTTGCTTTAGTTTTATCCACTTGGCTAGGGGAAGAAGCAATCTATCATTTCTGGGATCAGTCTCTAGAGATTTTAGCCAGCCAAGGGGTTAGTCTAAAGCTCTCATGGCATTATTGGGTGAATGATGGGCTGATGTTCTTTTTCTTTTTATTCGTAGGACTAGAACTTAAATATGAAATATTAGTAGGAGAGCTTTCCTCATTCAAAAACGCTTTACTACCTGTTATTGCCGCTCTTGGTGGCATGGTTGTTCCTGCGTGTATTTATACAGGATTTAATACAGGTACTTCAGCTATATCGGGTTGGGGTATTCCAGTAGCTACTGACATTGCTTTTGCAGTGGGTATTTTAACTTTACTTGGAGATCGCATTCCTAAAAATCTCATTGTATTTTTAACTGCCTTAGCGATTGCCGATGATCTTGGTGCCGTGGTAGTCATTGCTCTTTTTTATACTGACGCTATTAATACCCATGCCTTATTATCTGCAGGATTTTTATTTTTATTGTTGTTATTTTTTAATCTAAGCGGAATTAAAAATCTAATTCCTTACCTAATAGTAGGAGTGGTGCTTTGGTACGCTATGTTGTTATCTGGAGTACATGCAACCGTTGCAGGTATTTTACTGGCTATGGCTATTCCTATTTATGGCTCTAAGGATATTAAAGATTTTGAACAGAAGACTGGTGATTTTTCTAAAATAAAAAATAAAAAAGACTTATCTTACTCAGAACTTGATCAGTCTATTTCAGAAATAATCGATACTGGGATTGTTACCCAAAGCCCATTAAAACGAATGGCAAATTTTCTTAATCCTTGGGTTAGTTTTGGTATTGTGCCTATTTTTGCTCTTGCTAATGCAGGGATTGATTTAAGCCAAATTACTTGGTCTGATTTGTTCTCAGAAAATGTAACTTTAGGGGTGATGTTTGGGCTAGCCTTAGGTAAATTTATTGGGATTAGTCTTTTCAGTTGGATTACAGTTCATCGAGGGTGGGGAAGGTTACCGTCCGGAGTTGCTTGGCAGCATTTTTTTGGGATGGCATGGCTTGGCGGCATTGGCTTTACTATGTCTTTGTTTATTAGCCAGCTCTCTTTTACGAGTATAAACCATATAGAGCAGGCGAAACTAGGTATTTTTCTTGCCTCTTTCCTTTCTGCAATCATAGGATTAGGCTGGCTTTATCAAATCGCTCGCAAATCTTAGTACTTAAGATTAATTATGGCAGATATTCATTATCATATTTACCCTAAAAATCTCCAAGCTCATTTATTTGAAATTACCTTAACTATTTTAAAACCTGATCCTGAAGGGCAAAAATTGTTACTCCCTGCTTGGATTCCGGGGAGTTATTTAATTCGAGATTTTGCAAAACATGTGATACAACTTAAAGCAGAATCTCAAGGGCAACTTATAGCCATAGAAAAAATAGATAAATCTACGTGGCAATGCATTCCGGTCTCTGCACCTCTTAGAGTGATTTATGAAGTTTATGCTTGGGATGATTCAGTGCGTACCGCTTATTTAGATACTTTTCGAGGGTTTTTTAATGGGAGTAGTGTCTTTCTTCAAGTGACTGGGCAGGAAAATCAACCCTGTGAAATCACCATTTCCCCTCCTATAGGTGAGTCTTATAGTCAGTGGAAAGTAGCCACTGCTTTTCAAACCGCAGGGGCAAAGCCTTATGATTTTGGAAATTATCAGGCAGATAATTATGAAGAATTGATTGATCACCCGGTAGAAATGGGGCAATTTAGCTTGGCTACTTTTCAGGCTGATGGGGTACCCCATGATATTGTAATTTCAGGACATCATCGAACCGATATGGATCGGTTATGCAAAGATTTGAAGATTCTGTGTGAACATCATATTCGATTCTTTGGCGAGCCAGCCCCTATGAAACGCTATGTTTTTTTAATTAGAGCAACAGGGGATAGTTATGGTGGACTAGAACATCGAGCGTCATCAGCATTGATCTGCAATCGGGATCATCTTCCGCAGCTAGCTGGCCTTCTTAATAAAGAGGGATATCGTACTTTCTTAGGCTTATGTAGCCATGAGTACTTCCATACCTGGCATGTAAAACGAATTAAACCTGCTGTATTTATCCCCTATGATTTAACTAAGGAAAACTATACCCGCTTACTATGGGTATTTGAAGGAATCACTTCTTACTATGATGATCTTGCTTTAGTTCGTGCAGAGTTAATTAGCCCAGAGAGCTATTTGTCCTTACTCTCCCATACTATTACTAGAGTGCTTCAAGGATCAGGGCGACTGAAGCAAAATTTAGCTGATTCTAGCTTTGATGCCTGGACTAAGTTCTATCAGCAAGATGAAAATGCCCCTAATGCTATTGTGAGTTACTATGCTAAAGGATCTTTAGTTGCCCTAGCTTTAGATTTGACTTTAAGGCGAGATACCCAAGGAAAATGCTCCTTAGATACAATGATAAAAGTGCTTTGGCAGTCCTATGGTAAAACGGGCAAAGGGCTACCAGAAATAGGTGAAATTGGTATTGAACAAATGACCCAAAGGATTTCTGGATTAGATTTAAGCACATTTTTTGATCATGCCTTGCGAAGCACAGAAGATCTAGATTTAGAATCTTTGTTTCAATGGGTAGGTATTCATTATCAGTTATATTACTCAAATAAAAAAGAGGAGCAACCTTCAGCCACCCTGGGGATTAAATTAACACCCAAAGTGCTAGAGGCAAAAATCAGTCAAGTTTTTGATCATAGTGCTGCCCAACTTGGGGGAATGGCAGCAGGAGATACCATTATTGCAGTAGATGGTATTAAAGCCACTGCAGAGAATTTAGAAAATTTAATTGCTGCCTATCCCGTAGGGGCAACGATCACATTTCATTCTTTTCGGATAGATGTATTACATGTATTTCAAGTCGTCCTAAAACCAACTCCTAAAAATACCTGTATCTTGAGTTTTAACGAACAGGCTTCTTCAGAGGCAATGATTGCTAAAAAATTTTGGCTTAATTAGTTTTTTAGCCTACATTATAACCAGTCATAAGAGACATTTATTTCTATGCACATATGTATTTATTCAAGAAAGGGATTTGGGGGGATTTCATATTATTCTGTGATAAAATAACAACTTAAACCAACATTGGTTGGTACTGCACTACTCACCCTAACCGCTTTAGCTACCCCAGCTTTAGCAGCTTCCTATTACCTATACTTTCAACTACAGGGGGAGTGCCCAGAGCTTTACAGTTTCCACATCATCAGGTACCTACCAAATTATTGCTTATGGAGCCTCAGGGGACTCTAGTGGTAACGGTTCTAGTGACGAGATGAGAGGGATATTCTTTCCCAGGGTGAGGTGCTTACCATCGCTGTGGGGGGGTAGGTCGTGATGTTACCCCAGATGATAATGTCGGTGGTGGTGGCGGCAGTACCAAAGGTGCCAGCCCCGGCTTCGGTGCTCCCTCTTTTCTAGCATCAATCGCAACGAACTCAGTGGAGTTTAACGGAGTCAATTCGGGCAATGGCTTAGTCACCATTACTTTCCTACCGCCTTCAGAGCTTGTCCCGGAACCATTGAGATTACTTTAAAAATTTCTTAATATCTAATAATGAAGCAAAGAGTGTACTGGGTATTCTTTAAGAATTTCTTTTCCATTTAGGAAATCTAACTCCACCACGAAAAAGCAAGCGACTATGGTAGCTCCTAGCTGCTCAATTAAATCACATGCTGCTTTAGCCGATCCCCCAGTGGCTAATAAATCATCTACTAATAGCACGTTATCTTTAGAGCTAAGGGCATCTTCGTGAATTTCTAAAGAAGCAGTACTATATTCTGTCGCATAAGAAATTTCTCGTATTTTGTAGGGAAGTTTACCGGGTTTACGTAAGGGGATAAAACTAACACCTAGCTCCCAAGCGATTAAAGAGCCAAAAATAAAACCTCGAGCTTCGATTCCAGCAACTGCTGTAATATTTTGTTCTGAGAATAATTTCAATCCGTAACCTACAATAAACCGTAGAGCATCTGGATCTTTGACAAGCGGGGTAATGTCCTTAAATAAAATGCCAGGTTTTGGAAAATCTGGAATATCACGCACAATCCCTTTAAGTTGATCTATATCCATAAGTGTCCTTGTGTTTAAATATTAGAAAATAAAACAATAATACTAATACCCTTCTTGCGTATATAACATTAATTTTTAGTTTTTATATTATGTTGATTACCTTTTTTAGATCTTTCTGTATTTTTTTGATCCTATGCACTGTAAGCGGGTGCACATCCCATAAAAAAAACATTGCGAAGCAAGGACTATATACTTTAGAAGTAGATCGGGTTATTGAACAACCCTCCGATGAGGCTAGAGAGCGAATTTTAGAGATAAAGCCTTTTCGCATAAGCCCTCGTTATCAAGATATTACCCTAACTTACCAAAAAAATAATTCTTGGTTTCAAACAGAAAGAAATCAAGCGTTTATTCAGCCTCCAGAAATTTTGATTACAGATCAGATCAGTCGATATTTAAGTCACACAGGACTTTTTAATACTGTAGTTCAGGGTAAAACTAAGCTTAAAATTACTCAAACTTTAGAGGGAGCAGTTACTGCATTGTATGGGGATTTTGATAACCCTAAAGGACCTTTAGCTATCATGGAAATACAATTTTTTCTCCTTGAGCTATCACCTGCAGATTATTCTATTGAGGACCTTATTAAGAATGAAAAGAAGAAAAAGTCAGCTAAGAGTGACACTTTAAAAATGGTACTCCAAACAGGTTTTAGGGTTGAGACGGAAATTGCAAAACCTACGCCAGAGTCTTTAGTACAGGGATGGAATAATGGATTAGAGAGTATTTTGCAAAACTTTGAGAATGATTTAAATAATTTTTTTAAAGAGAGAAACCCATCTGAATATCCAGATGAGTAATTTTAGTTATTTATATCACTCATTTCCTTATTTTAGGCAATTGGATAATCTCGATATATAATAACATCTTGCCCTATCTAAATAAATTCATAGAAGGAATATTAAATTGTTATGGATGATATTGCCCTAGAAGTTCTTCCCGTTAATATTGAAGATGAGATGAAACAATCTTATCTCGATTACGCTATGAGCGTAATTGTGGGTAGGGCATTACCAGATGTGCGAGATGGGTTAAAGCCTGTGCACCGACGAGTATTATATGCGATGGAGCAGCTCCACAATGATTGGAATAAACCCTACAAAAAATCAGCAAGAATTGTGGGGGATGTCATTGGTAAATACCATCCTCATGGAGATACTTCTGTTTATGATGCGATTGTGAGAATGGCACAGCCTTTTGCAATGCGCTATCCGCTTATAGATGGTCAAGGAAATTTTGGTTCTGTGGATGGTGATCCACCTGCAGCTATGCGCTATACCGAAATTCGTATGGCGAAAATCTCCCATGAGTTACTTGCTGATCTCCATAAAGAAACGGTAAATTTTGTTCCAAACTATGATGAAGTAGAACAAGAGCCAGTTGTTTTACCTACAAAAACACCTAATTTGCTAGTCAATGGTTCTTCTGGGATTGCAGTGGGTATGGCAACCAATATTCCACCCCATAATCTTGGAGAAGTGCTTAACGCTTGTATTGCTCTGATTGATGATCCTGATCTGGAAGTAGATAGGCTAATAAAATATATTCCAGGACCAGATTTTCCCACCGCTGGAATCATTAATGGTATCGATGGAATCTTAAGCGCCTACCGTACAGGACGAGGGCGAGTTTTTGTTCGGGCACGTACTTATATAGAAAATAATGAAAAAAGTGCTAAACAAAGTATCATTGTTACTGAGTTACCTTATACCGTAAATAAAGCTCGATTGCTTGAAAAAATTGGTAGCCTCGTTAAGGAGAAAAAGATTGAAGGGATTGTAGGTCTTCGAGATGAGTCTGATAAGGAAGGAATGCGGATGGTCATCGAAGTACGCAGAGGAGATATACCTGAGGTGATACTAAATCACCTTTATCTTCACACCCAGCTACAGACTGTATTTGGAATTAATATGGTTGCTCTTGTTAAGGGGCAGCCTCAGGTATTAAATCTAAAGCAAGTACTTACCTATTTTATTGAGCATCGCCAAGAAGTAGTGACTCGGCGTACTGTTTTTGATTTAAGAAAAGCAAGAGAACGGGCTCATATTTTAGAGGGATTAGCTTTAGCATTGACCAATATTGATCCTATTATTGTTTTGATTAAAGCTTCACCTAATTCAGCAGCAGCTAAGGAAGCACTTTTATCCCAATCTTGGTCATTAGGTTTTGTAGCAGACATGTTACAACGGATAGGTAGTGATATTTCTAGGCCAGAGAATTTAGATAAAAATTATGGAATTATAGAAAATAGCTACTATTTATCCCCCATTCAAGCACAAGCAATACTAGATATGCGCCTTCATCGATTAACAGGATTAGAGCAAGATAAAATTATAGATGAATATGTACAAATTATTGCTTTAATTCAGTCGTTATTAGAGATTCTGACTAATCCTAAACGATTGATGGCAGTCATTAGAGAAGAATTGACAGAAATAAAAAGCCAATATACTAATCCTCGTTGTACAGAAATTAGAGATGAGCGAGTTAATGTTGTCCTTGAGGATTTAATTCAAGAAGAAAGCGTAGTAGTTACTTTATCTCATGGTGGTTATATTAAATCACAGAGCTTAGATACTTATCGTGCTCAAAAACGAGGTGGTAAGGGTAAAGTGGCAACAACTATGAAAGAAGAAGATTTTATTGATAAACTCTTTATCGGCAATACCCATGATACGCTATTGTGTTTTTCAAGCCGAGGTAAAGTATATTGGAAAAAGGTTCATGAGATTCCTCAGGGAGGAAGAACTACTCGTGGGAAACCTATCGTTAATCTGCTTCCTTTAGATTCTGATGAGAAAATAAATGCAATTCTTGCAACCCGGGAATTTGATGAAGGCAGGTATATTTTTATGGCAACTGCTTCAGGGGTTGTGAAAAAAACATCTCTACTAGAATTTTCTAGACCTCGTGCTAATGGCATTATTGCTCTGGATTTAAATGAGGATGACTATTTGATTAATGCAGTGCTTACCGATGGTCAACAGGAAATTATGTTATTTAGTTCTGAAGGTAAAGTGATTCGATTTTCAGAACAGGAAGTGAGATCCATGGGGAGAACTGCTCGGGGGGTAAAAGGGATTGACCTTAATTCAGGCAGCCAAGTGATTGCTCTAGTAATTGCAGAAGGTGGTGCTATCTTAACTACAACAGAGTTAGGTTATGGAAAATGCACACCGATTGCTCAATACCGTCTTCAAGGGCGGGGAGGGAAAGGAATTATTTCTATTCGTACTACCCCTAAGAATGGTCAGGTGATTGGGGCTACTCAAGTGGAAAGAGAAGATGATATTGTATTAATTACAAATAATGGTACTTTAATCCGCAGCCCTGTACAGGGCATTCCTCTTATGGGGCGAAATACTCAAGGAGTTAAATTAATTAATCTTTTGAATAGCGATCGTTTGGTGGGTATTGATCGAATTGTTGAAGAAAGTGAATCTACATAATAAATTAAAATTATTGAGGAATTAGAGGCAATGGCACGTATCTATAATTTTAGTCCTGGTCCAGCAATGCTTCCCAATGAAGTTATGGAACAAGCAAGAGATGAGATGCTTAACTGGCATAATACGGGAATGTCAGTCATGGAAATGTCCCATCGAGGCAAGCAATATACAGAGATTGCTGAAGAATCTGAAGCGGATTTTAGAGAGTTACTGTCAATTCCAAGCAATTACAAAGTATTGTTTTTACAAGGAGGTGCTGCAAGTCAATTTGCCATGGTACCTATGAATTTATTACGTGGTAAGAAAAAAGCAGATTATCTATGCACAGGACATTGGTCTGAAAAAGCGATAGCAGAGGGGCAAAAATTTTGCGAAGTAAATGTAGTTGCAAATACTAAGAGTACTAAATTTACTCATATTCCTGCTCAACAAGATTGGAATTTAGATTCAGAAGAGGCTGCCTACTTTCATTACACTCCTAATGAAACTATTGCTGGAGTAGAGTTTCACTGGATTCCAGAAATAGGCAGTGTGCCTCTTGCAGTGGATATGTCTTCTACCCTGTTATCTCGTCCCATTGATATTAGCAAATTTGGTGTGATTTATGCAGGAGCACAAAAAAATATTGGCTGTGCAGGATTAACAATAATTATTATCCGAGAAGATTTGATGGGTCAAACATTACCTGGAACACCTACTATGTTTGATTATCAAATTCACGCTAAAAATAATTCTATGTACAATACCCCATCTACTTACCCATGGTATATCTCTAGTCTAATATTTAAGTGGTTAAAGAGAAAAGGTGGGCTTGTGGCTATGGCGGAAATAAATCATAAGAAAGCAGAAACTCTCTATGGATTTATTGATAGTAGTAGTTTTTACACTAACCCAGTAGATCCAGCATGTCGTTCTTGGATGAACGTACCTTTTATTTTAGCCAATTCTAATTTAGATGAGCAATTTCTTCATCTGGCAAAACAAGCAGGATTATCCAATTTAAAAGGGCATCGATCCGTTGGTGGGATGAGAGCAAGTATTTATAACGCAATGCCTCAAGAGGGCATCAACGCTTTAGTGGATTTTATGAAAGAATTTGAGCGTACTAAAGGGTAGTTAATTATCAATCATCTTAGCACTATAGCCATATAGTAGTAGAGTGGGAGTATTTTATGTATAAAATTCAAGTATTAAATAATATTTCTGAAAAAGGGTTAGCACGACTCTCTGAAGATCAGTATGAAATAGTTGCAGAATCAAAACACCCAGATGCTATTCTTTTGCGCTCTCATAATATGCATGATATGACTATCCCCTCTACGCTAAAAGCGGTAGGTCGTGCAGGAGCAGGTACTAATAATATTCCAGTGTCTAAATTAAGTAAGCAAGGTATTGCTGTATTTAATACACCTGGAGCAAATGCCAATGCAGTGAAAGAATTAGTGCTTGCAGGGTTATTTTTATCTGCGAGAAATATTTGTCAAGCATGGCAAGCTGCTTCAGCACTTACTGGAACTGATGATCAAATTCATTTAGAAGTAGAATCACAAAAAAAGAAGTTTGTAGGTATTGAGCTGCCTGGAAAAACTCTAGGTATTGTAGGGTTGGGAGCAATTGGTGTTGAAGTCGCAAATGCTGCCCTAAATTTAGGGATGCGGGTGATTGGTTATGATCCGCAGATTACTGTTAATCGTGCTTGGGCATTATCTGCTAGTGTAGAGCAAGCGGAGAGCTTAGAGTATCTTTTATCTCAAGTAGATTTTTTATCCCTTCATGTCCCCCTAGTAGATTCAACGAAAGGTTTTATTAATGAAAAAAGTTTAGCTGGGATTAAAAAAGGAGCAAGAATACTTAATTTTGCTCGAGCAGAAATTGTAGTAGAAGAAGCAATTGTCAAAGCAATTAAAGAAGGTAAAATTGCTGCCTATATCTGCGATTTTCCAGGAAATCACTTAAAAGGACATCCACAAATTATTACGCTACCTCATCTCGGTGCCTCAACTCATGAAGCAGAGGAAAATTGTGCAGTAATGATTGCAGAACAAATCCGTGATTTTTTACAGCATGGTACGGTACGTAATTCAGTAAACTTTCCAGATGCTATGCTGCCTAGAACTGAAGGTTGGCGACTTGCCATTATTAATGCCAACGTTCCTAATATGGTAGCACAAATTTCTACCCATATTGCTCATCAAGGCCTTAATATTGTAGATATGATTAATAGATCAAAAGGTAATCTTGCTTATACTCTTATTGATATAGATCAGCATATTCCAGGGAATTTGCTTAATATGCTTCGAAATACTTCAGGAATATTTTCAGTACGGGTTTTATAAATTTGCTGCTCATCAATCATGGATGATAATCAATTAGAGCTACAAAAAATTAGAGCAGAAATTGATATTATAGATGAGCAGATACAGACATTAATTAGCGATAGGGCAAAGTTAGCTTGCAAAACAGCACAGTTGAAGAAATCACTGGATATGGATGCAAGCTGTTTTCGCCCAGAGCGTGAAGCAGATATATTACGCCGGGTTATTTCACGTAACCAAGGACCACTAGGTGGAAAAGAAATGGCTCGGCTATTTCGTGAAATCATGTCTGCCTGTCTTGCATTAGAGACACCTTTAACAGTTTCCTATCTAGGTCCAGAAGGAACATTTACTGAGACTGCGGTGTTAAAACACTTTGGTTTATCAGTAAATACTAGACCTGTTACAGGCATTAGCGATATTTTTCGTAATGTGGAGGAAGGTTTAGCCCATTATGGGGTTGTTCCTGTAGAGAATTCTATAGAGGGGGCAGTTACCCATACTTTAGATGAGTTTTTTAACACGTCCTTACAAATTTGTGGTGAAGTTGAACTCCCTATTCATCATCATTTGTTAAGCAGCAATAATACTATCGCTAACATAGAACGAGTATATGCTCATCCCCAAGCACTCGCTCAGTGTAGGAAATGGTTAGATACTCATTTAGGATCATCTTGCGAACGGCTTCCAATCCATAGTAATGGAGAGGCCGCTCAAAGAGCTGTAAATGAGCTAAATTGTGCTGCTATTGCAGGAGATCGTGCTCAAAAAATTTATAACTTGCAATGTTTAGCATCCCATATAGAGGATAATCCTAGAAATACTACTCGTTTTCTTATCATTGGCACTCAGAAGATAACACCTAGTGGAAATGATAAAACTTCACTGCTTATTTCTGGACCAAACCGACCAGGATTATTATATGGCTTGCTTCGACCGCTAGCAGAAAATAAAATTAGTATGACTCATTTAGAATCAAGGCCTTCTCGGTGTGGTCAGCTATGGGAATATATCTTTTTTATTGATTTGGAGGGACATCAAGATTCTTCCAACATGGTAGATGCGTTACCTGAATTAAAAAAACAAGCCTCTTTTTTTAAGCTTTTAGGATCTTATCCAAAAGCTGTTTTGTAGATGATTAAATATTAATATTAATGACTGAAAATTTATTTATTCAATTTGCATCAACAGGAGTGCAAAGCCTTACTCCTTATCAACCTGGCAAGCCTATTGAAGAATTAGAGCGAGAATATGGAGTAGAAAATGCAATTAAGCTTGCCTCAAACGAGAATTCTTTAGGGCCTAGCCCGCTTGCATTAAAAGCAATGGATTATATCCTTAAAGGTGTTTCCCGATATCCAGATGGGAGTGGGTTTCTTCTTAAATCTGCATTGTCCTCTCATTTAGGTGTTAATCCAGAATATATTACCCTAGGTAATGGCTCCAGTGATTTATTAGATTTTATAGCTCGTATTTTTATCTCCGAGTCTTATGAAGTGCTTTATTCCCAATATTGCTTTGCTCTTTATCCGTTATTAACTAAAATTCAAAGTGCACAAGGAAGGGAAATTCCTGCTAAAAACTTTGGTCATGATTTAACAGCAATGGCTGCAGCAATCAGCGATCGTACTCGACTTATTTATATTGCAAACCCAAATAATCCAACAGGTACATGGTTATCTCACAATGAATTAGAATCTTTTTTAGATTCTATTCCTAAACATGTATTTGTTGTACTGGATGAAGCTTATTATGAGTATGTGGATGAAGAGAATTACCCTAGATCTATAAATTGGCTTAATCGTTATCATAATCTATTAATTACTCGAACTTTTTCTAAAGTATATGGCCTTGCTGGATTACGTATTGGTTATGGTTTATCTCATCCTGATTTAGCCGATTTAATGAATAGGGTACGCCCCCCATTTAATGTAAATAATCTTGCACTAGCTGCTGCTCTAACTGGGTTAGAGGATCAAGAACATATTCAGCGTAGTTTAAAAGTAAATCGTGAAGGGATGAAACAGCTTGTGGAGGCATTTACTCAACTAGGGCTAGCTTATATTCCCTCTGTAGGAAATTTTATTACAGTAGATATGGGAAGGCCTGCTAGGGTGGTTTATGAATCTTTACTTAGGAAGGGGGTAATTGTAAGGCCCATTGCAAATTATGGATTACCTAACCATTTACGAATTACGGTAGGCACGAGAGAAGAAAATACGTTTTTCATTCAATCTGTAAGACAAGTACTTGAGGCAATCTAATGATCCAACACTTATGTATCGTAGGCCTTGGATTAATTGGTAGTTCTCTTGCACTTGCACTAAAACGTTGTGGAGCAGTAAATGAAGTCATAGGCTATGATTGCAGTACTGAGCATAGAGAAAAAGCATTAAGTTTAGGTATTGCTGATCGGGTAGAGGCTGAGCTTAAAGATGCCTTAAGAGAGGCTAATATAGTTGTATTATCAGTACCTGTAGGTGCAATGAAGGGCTTATTTCAGAAAATAGCACCTGATCTAAATTCTCAAACTATTATTACTGATGTAGGAAGCGTAAAAGGTGTTGTGATTGAGTCCGCCTATGCTTATCTTGGATCTCATTTTCGTAATTTTATACCTGGTCACCCTATTGCGGGAATTGAAAAAAATGGACCAGAGGCAGCTGATTCTCAATTATTTACGCATCGTAAAGTTATTCTAACCGCTCTACCAGAAAATAATCCTTTAGCAATTGAGCAAGTGACCAAAATGTGGGAATACGCTGGCGCAACTGTTGTGAAAACGAGTATTTCTCATCACGATGAAGTATTAGCTATAACTAGTCATCTCCCTCATATTCTTGCTTATGCTTTAGTTGATTTGTTTAGCCAATGCGAACAGCCAGAAGAGTTTCTACAATTTTCAGCTGGTGGATTTCGAGAT
Organism: Candidatus Nitrosacidococcus tergens; assembly: GCF_902810445.1. Taxonomy (NCBI): domain Bacteria; kingdom Pseudomonadati; phylum Pseudomonadota; class Gammaproteobacteria; order Chromatiales; family Chromatiaceae; genus Candidatus Nitrosacidicoccus; species Candidatus Nitrosacidicoccus tergens. The sequence continues at coordinate 889,256 of NZ_LR778175.1, forward strand.
TTTTCTCGGGTTGCAAGTAGTGATCCGATTATGTGGCGAGATATTTGTATAGCTAATCATATCCCCCTATTAAATTTAATCGATCGATACATAGATAAGCTGGACAATATTAGAGAAGCAATTGTTCAACAGGATGCAAATACACTCACAGAGCTATTTACTCGAGCTAAATTTATTCGAGATTCTAATCTATAGACTAGTTTAGACTAAAAGAAAAAATATGTCCTTTATCCAATCTTCAGATAACTCGATCACTTTTGTTGTATTACCTAGTCAATCTCTTTTAGGTCATATAAGAGTACCTGGAGATAAATCTATTTCTCATCGCTCAATAATGATGGGTGCTTTAGCAGAAGGTAAGACTTCTATTACTGGGTTCTTAGAGGGAGAAGATACTTTGGCTACCTTGAAGGCTTTTCGTGAATTAGGAGTCACTATTAAGGGACCAGAAAATAGTAAAGTTGAAATCTCTGGGGTAGGTATACATGGCTTACAAGCTCCTAGTAAACCTATTTATTTAGGTAATTCTGGTACTTCTATGCGAATATTGGCGGGATTATTTTCTGGTCAATCTTTTGATACTACCCTAATAGGTGATATCTCTCTTTCCAAACGTCCTATGAAAAGAGTATGCGATCCTTTGAGCAAAATGGGTGCTGTTATTGAAACCACTGATAAAGGGACTCCCCCTTTATATATTTATGGAAATCGCACTTTAAATGGCATGAACTATGATATGTCTATCGCAAGTGCCCAAGTGAAGTCTAGCTTACTTTTTGCAGGACTTTATGCAAAAGGGAAAACTTGTATCACTGAACCTGCACCTACTCGAGATCATACTGAAAAAATGCTCGCTGGATTTGGTTATCCTGTGGAAAAAAAAGATAACTGTATTTGCATTATAGGAGGCGGAAAACTACATAGTACAGAAATAGATATTCCAGCAGATATATCTTCTGCTGCTTTTTTTATGGTAGGTGCAGCTATTAGTCAAGAATCAGAAGTTATATTAGAACATATAGGTATTAACCCAACGCGTACTGGAATTATCAATATTCTTAAACTTATGGGGGCACAAATAGAAGTAGAAGAATTAGGCACGGTAGGTGGTGAATTAGTAGGTACTATTTATGTTCGCTCCAGTCAATTACATGGTATTGATATCCCTAAACATTTAGTTCCCCTTGCTATCGATGAATTTCCTGCTTTATTTATTGCTGCGGCTTGTGCTAAAGGAACCACTACTTTATCTGGAGCAGAGGAGCTGCGGGTTAAAGAAAGCGATCGTATTCAGGTAATGGCCGATGGCTTAAATACTTTAGGAATTAAAGCTCAACCTACACCAGATGGGATTATTATTGAAGGTGGAAAGATTAAAGGGGGATCTGTTCATAGCCATGGTGATCACCGCTGTGCCATGTCATTTTCAATGGCAGCTCTTGCTTCCCAAGACACTATTACAGTTAATGACTGTGCGAATGTAGCTACTTCTTTTCCAGGGTTTTTAGAATTAGCTTCAAATGCTGGATTAGCAATTCATACTATCTAACTAATATATATTGAGATATCTTTTAATTATTTAAATCTAACTTATGCGTTCTTATAAACTTATTGTATTTGATTGGGATGGTACACTTATGGATTCTGAGCGACATATTGTGGATAGTATGCGTAAAACTATTCAAGAATTAGACCTCCCACAACGTACAGATAGCGAATTACGTAATGTGATTGGATTAGGTTTAAAAGAGGCACTATATACTCTATATCCTAATTCAGATTCATCTCACTTAAAAACAATAGGGGAGCGATATCGATTTAATTATTTTAGTAATCCTTCAAGTAGCCAGCTTTTTGATGGGGTTCCACAGTTATTAGCTCAACTACATAAACATAATTATTTAATGGCTATTGCTACAGGTAAAGGCAGGTCTGGACTGAACCAAGCCTTATCAGACTCTGGAGTTAAGGATTATTTTTATACTACCCGATGTGCAGAGGAAACTGAATCTAAACCTAGCCCTAAGATGTTACAAGAAATTATGGAAGATACCCAAGTAGATATACACGAAACTTTAATGGTGGGTGATACAGAATATGATATTTTGATGGCTAAGAATGTTGGCGTGGATGCTTTAGCTGTTAGTTACGGCGTACATGAGAAAAAGCGTCTGGAGGAGTTTTCACCAATAGATTGTCTCGATTCAGTAATAGAACTTCATCACTGGTTACTCACTTAGGTTATCTTTATATTTAATGGATAGGAATATTCCAGTTATTACTATAGATGGTCCAAGTGGTTCTGGGAAAGGTACATTAGCACAAAAACTTGCTATTTACTTAAATTGGAATTATTTAGATAGTGGTGCCCTATATCGTATCTTAGCTTTAGTAGCAAATAAGCGTGAAATCTCCCTATCCGATGAAGAGAAATTATCTTCTCTTATAGAAGAATTGGATATTCAATTTTTCTTATCCACACTAGGACTGAAAATTATTTGGGATAAACTGGATATTAGCCAAGAAATTCGAAGTGAAGGTAATGCAGCTATCGCTTCAAGATTAGCTACATTACCTGTTGTACGTCAATCTTTACTCGGAAAGCAGCGAGATTTTCGTAAATTGCCGGGATTAGTCACTGATGGTAGGGATATGGGTACCATAGTTTTTCCAGATGCAGTATTTAAATTTTTCTTAACAGCAAGCCCAAAACAACGTGCTCTAAGGCGCTATAACCAGTTGAAAGAAAAAGGTATAAGTGCTAATCTCACCACTATAGAAAAAGAAGTTGTTGAAAGGGATAAGCGAGATTGTAATCGCAGTGTTTCCCCATTGCGTAAGGCTGAAAATGCCGCCATTATAGATTCTACGGCAATGAGTATTGATGGTGTATTTCAGCAAGTACTTTTAGAAGTTCAGAAAAATTTAAGTAGTTAAAATGGGAAGTCTTTAGCATTTATGCTGAGACTAATTAATAAACACATAAACTGCGGATTGCTATCTAATTAATGTAGTATATTCCGCAAATTAAGGATTTTGGTGAAATTAATGAGCGAAAGCTTTGCACAATTGTTTGAGGAAAGCCAATTAGAGGCCCCAGGAACAATTAAACTAGGAACAGTTATAGAAGTTAGACCTGATATAGTCATTGTTAATGCTGGATTTAAATCAGAGGGAGAAATTCCAGTAGATCAATTTCGGGATAGCGATGGAAATATAAATGTTCAGAAGGGAGATCAAGTTGAAGTTGTTCTAGAGACTATTGAGGATGGTTTTGGTGCCACAAGACTTTCCCGAGAAAAAGCTAAAGCTGTCCGAGTTTGGGATGATTTAGAGAAATCCTTTAGTACAGGAGAAGTTGTTACTGGTACCCTAACAGGTAAAGTAAAAGGCGGCTTTACTGTTGATTTAGATGGAGTGCGTGCCTTTTTACCAGGATCGTTAGTAGATGTACGACCTATTAGAGAGTCTAATTATCTAGAAAGTAAAAACCTTGATTTTAAATTAATTAAAGTAGATCGGCAGAAAAATAATATTGTAGTTTCCAGACGTGCGGTAATGGAGGCTGAACATGGTGCAGAACGAGAGGCACTGCTAGCTAATTTAGAAGAAGGAAAGATTGTTACTGGTACCGTAAAAAATTTAACCGATTATGGTGCTTTTGTCGATTTAGGAGGCTTAGATGGATTACTTCACATTACTGATATGTCATGGCGCCGGATTAAGCATCCATCTGATATAGTTAGTATTGATGATAAAATCTCAGTTAAAGTACTAAAATTTGATAAGGAACGTCAACGTGTATCTCTCGGGCTTAAACAAACAGAAGAAGATCCTTGGAAGAATTTAACTGAGCGAACATCTGGTGATACACCGCTGACAGGTAGAGTAACTAATGTTACTGATTATGGCTGTTTTGTCGAAATTGAACCAGGCGTAGAAGGATTGGTGCATATGTCCGAAATGGACTGGACTAATAAAAATATTCATCCTTCAAAAATAGTTCAGGTTGGTGATGAAGTTCAAGTTGTCATTATCGATATTGATAAAGAACGCCGGCGCATTTCATTAGGGATGAAGCAATGCCAACCTAATCCATGGGATCAATTTTCTCAAAAATATAATAAAGGTGATCAAATTTCAGGTGAAATCAAGTCTATTACTGACTTTGGTATCTTTATCGGTTTAGAAGGAGGCATTGATGGATTAATTCACCTTTCGGATATTTCTTGGCATAGTACTGGAGAAGATGTAATCCATAATTACAAGAAAGGTGAACAAATCAATACTGTTATTTTAGCAGTAGATCCTGAGAGAGAGAGAATTTCTTTAGGAATTAAACAATTAGAAAATGATCCGTTCTCTGGCTACATTACTAACAATACAAAAGGTAGTATTGTAAAAGGCATAGTGAAAAACGTTGAGAGCAAAGGGGCAATTATTGACTTAGGTAGCGGAGTAGAAGGGCAGTTACGTGCCGCTGATATTTCTCGAGAGAAGGTAGATGATGCTTCACATCTATTGAAGGTTGGTGATGAAATAGAAGCTAAACTTATCAATATTGATCGTAAAAATAGAATAATTACTATTTCTATCAAAGCAAAGGATATTGAGGAAGAGGCAGAAGCAATTAAGGAGTACTCTGATATTAATTTAAGTACCTCAACTACTTTAGGAGATATCCTTAAAGAGCAGATAGAGAAAAAAGAAAATAATGAGTAATGCTATACGTTATTAATTCCTTCAAAGGATTAGGGCTTATATATGACTAAATCAAATTTGATCGATCAACTTACTCAGCAGCAAAAAATATTATCCCATAAAGATGTGGATGATGCAGTTCGAGTTTTACTGGAATTAATGAGTAAATCATTATCAGATAATCAACGAATCGAGATTCGTGGATTTGGTAGTTTTTCTCTACACTATCGTCCTCCTAGAACTGGTCGTAATCCAAAGACAGGAGAGTTAGTGTCTCTTCCACCTAAATATATCCCTCATTTTAAAGCAGGTAAGGAATTAAGGAAAAGAGTAGATAATTTGTAGTGAAGCAAATGCATTATTATCTATAATGAAATTCGGGATAGATGAAAGAATAAATGACTCTTATATAGTAAAATCCTATGGTATTGGGTATATAGAAATTCTTTCTCCAATTTCATTAGTATTACGTGATGGAGAGGATGAATATCTTCAGGAGAAGAGAAAACAGATAATACATCATAGTGTCATCCTTACAAGAGACAAAGTTAGGGAATGGACTCCTAGAACTTTTGATGAATTAAAGGAGGGTTATTTTGAGATATTCTTGGATATAGACCCAGAAGTTATTCTACTAGGTACAGGGAATAATCTCTTTTTTCCACCTCCTTCTTTATTTAAAAAATTATTTGATCATAGAATAGGTGTAGAATTTATGAATACTGCTGCAGCATGTAGAACTTACAATATTCTTGTTAATGAAAATCGTAGAGTAGCTGCAGCACTATTAATTTAATTAAGTAGTGACTTAATGAAAGATTAAATCACTTGAAATTTCTTCTTTGTCTAAAATTTGCCTTAATTTTTTTATAGCCTCTATTTGGATCTGACGGACTCGTTCCCTAGTAATACCAATAGTATTACCAATTTGCTCTAGCGTCTGTGGTTCATGACTAAAGAGTCCAAATCTCCTTGTTACTACTTCTTTTTGTTTTTTATTTAACTGATCTACCCAAGAGTTAAATTTAGATTGTATATCTTGTTTTTGTAGTAAAATATCAGGACTGGCTGACCTATCATCTGGAATATTATTCAGAAAATTTACATCCTTATCGTCCCTATTTTCATCCATAGAGATAGTGTTATTTCGCTTAAAATTCCATATCCTTCTTACTTCTTCAGTAGGCTTATCCACTTGTAATGCTATATCTTGAAAACTTGGATCGTGTTTTAATTCTTGAGTTAAATTCTTAGCAACTTTCTGATAGCTCTTTATCTCTTTTATAATATAAACTGGTAACCGTATCGTTCTTGTCTGATTCATTAATGCTCGCTCAATAGATTGCCTAATCCACCAAGCAGAATAAGTGGAAAATCGGAACCCCATTTCTGGATCAAATTTTTCTACAGCGTGAATAAGTCCTAAATTACCTTCCTCAATTAAATCGAGTAGTGATAATCCCTGATTTATATAACGTTTTGCAATCTTTACAACAAGTCGAAGATTGCTTTCAATCATTTTTTTACGTCCAATACCATCTCCTCTTTTAGCTAGACGTGCGTAGTAAATCTCTTCTTTTGCTGTGAGTAGAGGTGTTGCACGAATCTCATTTAGGTATTGCCTAGTGCTATCGATCTCCAGTGCGTTATACTTTGAAGCTGAAGAATTTCTGGGATGGGTTCTTTTCTGAGTTTTGTAATGTTCTGGCTCTAATGTAAACAAGATATTCTCCTTTCTACTAGATATTACTAGCGATAAATCTATTATGAATATCTATATGCTACTTTCGTGCCAGAAATTAAAATTATATATAGTTACTTATTAGTAGTTGATTTTATTAATTTTTTATTAAACCAACCTCGCATAAAACAATATATATTGTTCTAGCTACCCAAATATATAGTTTAAATAAACCACTAAACTTTATGCATTCAACCAGAAGGTTGAGTAAGCAAGACTGGATCTATAAGATCGTCAAATTGACTAGATGAAAGTATATTTAGCTCTAAACAGGCTTGCCTTAGGGATAGATTTTTGTGATGAGCATAATGAGCAATTTCTGCCGCTTTATCATAACCAATTTTTGGAGTAAGTGCAGTTACTAACATAAGTGATTGCTCTACATAACTAGCTATTTTATTTTCATCCGCCTTTAAATCCTTTATAAGAAATTGGCTAAAATTACGACACCCATCAGATAAAATTCTTATAGATTGCATTAAATTAAATATAATCATTGGTTTAAATACATTTAATTCAAAATTTCCTTGAGATCCAGCAACGCCAATACCAGCGTCATTTCCTATCACTTGAGCTGCTATCATAGTGATTGCTTCACATTGAGTGGGGTTAATTTTTCCTGGCATAATTGAGGAGCCTGGCTCATTTTCTGGTAGTAACAATTCTCCTAAACCACAACGAGGCCCTGATCCTAACCATCTAATATCATTTGCGATCTTCATAAGAGAACATGCAAGTGTTTTAAGTACACCACTTGTCATTACCAGAGCATCATGTGCTGCAAGTGCAGCAAACTTATTAGCAGCAGGTAAGAAAGAAAGTCCTGTAAACTTTCTAAGATAAACACATACTTTTTCTGAGAAACCAATAGGTGCATTTAACCCTGTTCCTACTGCAGTTCCTCCAATTGCTAGTTCATAAAGATCCGGTAAAGTAGATTTTATTCTTTTTATATTGTCGCTAAGCTGTGCGACATAGCCAGAAAACTCTTGTCCTAGAGTAAGAGGAACAGCATCTTGTAGATGAGTACGACCAATTTTCACAATATGATTAAATTGATTTTCTTTCTTATGAAGTGTGTTTTTTAATTCTTCCACACTAGGGATAAGCTGCTCTTTAATAGCTACGGCGGCAGCGATATGCATAGCAGTAGGGAAAGTGTCATTGGAAGATTGAGATAAATTGACATGATCGTTAGGGTGGATAGGGGATTTACTGCCAATAATCCCTCCCAAAATTTCAATTCCTCGATTGGAAATTACTTCATTAATATTCATATTCGCCTGAGTGCCACTTCCCGTCATCCAAACATGAAGTGGGAAATGATTATTAAGATTCCCATCAATAATTTCATCGGCTACTTGAATAATAACTTGAGCTTTATCAGTAGAAAGCTTATTTAATTCTGTATTTGCGAGAGCAGCTGCTTTTTTAAGCAAGGCAAAAGATACAATCACCTCCTTAGGAATAAATTCCTCACTAATGGAAAAATAGGTAATGGATCTCTGGGTTTGTGCTCCCCAGTAGCGATTAATGGGGACTTCTATTTCTCCCAAGCTATCTTTTTCAATACGAGTTCTTTTTTTTTCTATATTTATCATATATTTAAATATATTTATAATAATATAATAAGCTGATTAATATTTAGTTAATTTGCCCATAGGAGTGTGCTGATTGAGATCTATTCTAATAGAATTATCTATAATAACTTTTATGCATTATTGCAGTATTTTCAGCAGTTATGCTCTACATTTTCAAGTTTAGAAAACTACCATTGTATAGATATATGCTAAAAAATTTTTTATTAAAAATTTAAGAGATAAATAAAAAAATGAATATTTCAGAATTTTTGCAAGGAGAGACTGGTTCTCGGATTATTAGTGAAATTAGTAAAAAAATAGGATCTACAGATAAAGAAGTAGGCTCAATGCTTAATGAGGCAGCATCAGTATTATTGGAGATGCTTCATAAAAATTCTTCTAGCAAAGAGGGAGAGGAGAGTTTGTCAAAAGCTCTGGAACAACATGATGGAAGTATTTTAGATAATATACCTGAATCTCTTGACCACGAGAATACAGCTATAGATGGGCATAAAATTTTAGGAAATATATTAGGAGAAGATAGGAATTCTGTTGAAGAAACCCTTGCTTCTAAAACTGGAGCTGATGCTTCTAAAGTTTCCAGTGCTCTTGTTTATCTAGCTCTATAATTATGGGGTATCTTGGAAAACAACATGGTGCGTCTGGAAATAAAGATCTATCTGGGTTATTAGGTTCTTTATTAAAGGGTAGTTCCTCTGCTTTGGGCACTAGTATTATTTCTTCTCTTTTGAGCGGAAAAAAACTAGGATTAAGTAATATTCTTGAAAGCTTTTTTACTTGAAAGCTTTTTTAGTAGAAGAAAATAGGATTAAAAAAGAGAAAGAGGACACAATAGAAAAAGATTGTATCCTCTTTTTGTTTATAGCGATTATGGAATGGTGTACTTAATATCACACTGAGAACCAAGCGTAGTATAAACTCTTGTATCGTTATTTGGCGCATTTTCTATATGAAATGCTAAGAAATTCATAGCTGTTGAAGAAGCTGAATTTGTCGTGCTAGAAGGATTAGCAGTAGCGGTAAAAGTGCAACTATCACTTCCTACTGGAATAGTGCAGCCAAAGTTTTGCCCATTAGAAATATTATTGGTACCTGTATTAGAATCGCTATCACTAGAGTCACTGCTATTGCCATTCTGGGCAACATTTGGACCAGCAGACACTGTACCTGTAATTGGTAGTGCACTCAATGTATTAGGGGTAGTACCTCCAAATAAGGTAATAACTACGGGATCATTTGCATTTTCAGCTAAATTTATACTGCTTACAGAAAGGCTGATTGGCGTACAGTGTGCTCCATCATAACCGGTTGCAGCTCTAAACGTAGTATCATTATCATTGTCTTCAACAACACCCATAATAGGTGCAAATGTGTCGTCACTACTAAACCAACCCCCTCCAGTAGTTGTAATATTAGCGTACATACGTACACTCTTAAATGACCCAACATGGGATCCTGGAGCTAAAGGATCCGGATCTGCAGCGGCAGTAGGTGTTGGAGCAGCAGTAGTAGTATCATCTGCATTTACTACAGGTGAAAACCCAATAACTAAGCTTACCAATCCAATCACACTTAAAGATTTTTGAGTAAATCCATTCATTTCTTTCATATATAATTCTCCATTGCTATTTTTTTAAAAAATACCCTTATGGAATAGAGTATTTAATATCACATTGGGAGTTAAGTGTAGTATAAATTCTTGTGCTATCACTCGGTGGATTTTGTATTTGGAAGGCTAAAAAATTTACTCCTGTTAAGTGTGTTGCACTAGGACTATTTGTGGAGAATGTACAACTGTTGCCACCGAGTGGAATGGTACAACTAAAAGGCATAGAACTAGAAGTAATTGTGCCTGATGTTGGTAATGCCACTGTAACAGGATTCATTGCGTTGGGTGTAGCCCCAGCAAATAGGGTAATAACCACATCATTTTGTGCATTTGATGCTAAATTTTTACTGGTTACAGATAAGTTTAGCGGCGTACAGTGATTCCCGTCATAACCAATGGCACTTTTATACTGCTCATCCTGATCTGAATCATCAACTTCACCCATTACAGGTGCATATCTAATATTATCATCGGTGATTCTTATGGTGGCATATATAGGCAAGCTACTAAAGCTTGCCACATGAGATCCTGGAGCTAAAGGCGAGGGATCAGAAGTGATAGTAGTAACTGGAGTTATTTCTTCTGGATTAGTAGTACTGCTTTCCGCATTTATGACAGGTGAAAAACCAATGGCTAGTCCTATTAATCCAATCATACTCAAATATCTTTGAGTAAATCTATTCATTTCTTTCATATACAATTCTCCATTGCTGCTCTTTTTAAAAAGTAAAAAAACTGCCTTACTCTTATGGACTTATGGAATAGAGTAATTAATACTACATTGGGAGCCAAGCGTAGTGTAAATCCTTGTGCTGTCACTTGGGGCATTTTGTATTTCGAAAGCTAAGAAATTCATAGCTGTTGAAGCTGAATTTGCTGTACCAGGAGGATTAGCAGTGAAGGTACAACTATCACTTCCTATTGGAATAGTGCAACCGAAGTTTTGCCCGTTAGAAAGAATATTTTGGCTTACTTCATCATCAGGAGTATTGTTATTATCAGGAGCAACATTTGGACCAGCAGATACTGTACCTGTAACTGGTAATGCGCTCATTGTATCGGGAGTAGCACCGCTAAATAGAGTAATTACTACGGGGTCATTTGTATTTTCAGCTAAATTTTCACTGGTTACAGAAAGGCTAGTTGGCGCACAGTGTGCTCCATCATAACCAGTTGCAGCTTTAAACGGATTATCCTGATCATGGTCTTCAACAGTACCGATAACTGATGCAAATCTAGCATTATCATCACTAAACCAGCCACTTCCATTGGTTGTAATAGTAGCATACACACGTACGCTATTAAATGACCCAACATGGGATCCTGGGGCTAAAGGATCTGAATCATCTGGTGCTGGGGCAGCAACAGGAGTCGTTGGTGCTGCTGGAGCTGGAGTAGTGGTATCCTCTGCATTTGCCACAGATGAAACCCCAATGACTAGTCCTACTAATCCAATAATACTCAAAGATCTTTGAGTAAACTTGTTTATCTTTTTCACTTAATAATCCTCCATTATTAAAATAAGATACTATACAAATATAACTAAAATTTGTTATTAAATCTATATTTAAGATGCATGATTAAAAATATTTTCAACTATAATTATAATATATATTATTTAACATAATATATATTATACGAACTTAAGAAAACCTATAATCTCCATAAATACTAGCTTCTATACAGTCTAGATTTCACTCTGGATAAAACCCATCATCCAAGATTTGTTCCACTGTCCAGCCAGTGTGCTGGAATGTAGTGGGAAATGTTTTAGGTACTAAACCTGTTTCAGTATAAGCTCGCATAACTGCAGCTTCATAAGCTTCCAATACAGCCTCTTTTAATTCAGGGTTTAAGCTTGGGTTTTTAACGATTAATTTTCGGATCTGTAAACGTTGTTCAGCAATCGTTCCTCGCCAGCTATAGCTTCGATGTTCGGGCTGATACTGCCATTTCAGCAAATGGGCTAGTAGTACAGTTAATCGGCTCTCTAATCCTCTGCGCTCACTCCTGCCCATGTCTTCTAGTTCCTCGATGATATGTTCCATATCTACCTCACTTATTCGGCCTTGTCTTAGAAGTTTAGCGGTTTCCTGTATCCAGCCGTAGAAATCAGTATTGTAGGTAATATTACTCATCTTCTCTCCGTAGGATTGAAATTTACGAGGAAGAAGCCCAAAAAGCAGGCTATCGTAAAGCGATTAATTGCGATTTTTAAGAACATGATTTTCTTTTTCATATCTTCAAACTCTTGTTCAGAGATAACCCCTTGCTCCTTTAGCTCTTTCCATTTTAATAACTCATCTGCCACAGAATGACTTGTTATAATTTTCTGTTTTAATATACTTACTTGACTCATCTTTTTTCTTAGAGGCGAGAATCAATAGTGCATTGTTTTGCATAGGCTTGCTGTAGAAATTCTCTAAGATAAAAAGATAAAGTAAAAATCCAACGACGATACTCGGTTACCCATGGTTTACTTTCTTATTCTAATAAATTAATAATTATTTTTGATTTACTAACTAAGTAATCATTTATTCGCGTCTCCATTCGCAATGATCTAATATTGGTTTAAGTGCTTCTTTAGCACCCTGTAGATCGATAGTAATAAATAAAGGATTATTACTTGTAAAATGAGGGTTTCTGTTATGTTCGCCACTTTCCTCATAATTTGGCATTGCTCGCATGACAACATGATGCTTGCCTTCCGAGAATTGTGCCATTAAATCTGAGGGGCTATACCAATTAGAGCCGCCATAAATATAAGTTATTTCTCCATTGTCCTGACTTGTTCTTATTTTGGTTTCCCTTCTTCCCCCCTGATCTATTTTGTAATCAACTTTATAGATAGATAAATGGTGAGTGCTAAACCCCATATATCTGTGCCATTCTATAAAACTATTTAGCTTACCTTGAATGCACTGAAATATAATTTTTTCTCCGCTAGTAGCGGTTCCTGTAACATAGTAATTTGTGCGTTCATCAATGGGATCGTATTCTTTTGCCCCAACCCAAGCATTAGATCGACTATATATTTGATTAAACTGGTTTGAACCTTGATTAAATTGATTTAGGCGATTGTACTGATTTTGGTTCTGTTGGTTCTGTTGGTTCTGATTGTACTGATTTACGCGGGGTGGTATAGCCGATGGTGGCATATTCGGGTCATACGGGTAAGTATCTGCTCCAGCAGTAACACTCATAGGAAATAATACTAAAGCCAGCTTAATGCATCTATTTTTATATCTTTGCATCTTTAAATTTTATCATGTAATTCTTATAGTGAATAAGGGGTTGGAGTGATCGAAAGTATTTTGAGCCTTGAAGTATAAGAGTGGTATGATAGAGAATTGTGATTTGTAAATCATAAAACTTCTCTATATATGTTTCCAAATACATATATCCTAATCAAATAAAACGAAGGAGTATTATTATGACTCACCAGTTTTACAAAATAATCACCGCTTTAACCACGGCACTAGGTATAGTGTTATTTACTTCTGTTGTCTTTGCTCAAGAATCCCAACAGGGGCAAACACCTTCTTCTGCAATGCAGGAAGAGCAAAATGTTAGCTCACCAAGTGATAGTGAATTACGTCACTTTGCTAATGCAGCTACAGATATACAGAAAATACAACAAAATGCGTTGCCTCAAATTCAACAGGCAAAATCAGAAGACGATCGTATAAAGCTACAACAAGACGCACAACAAAAAATGATATCTGCAGTTCAGAGTCATAAATTGACTATAAACCGATACCAACAAATTGCTTCTGCGATGCAAACTGATCAAGCACTTCAGAAAAAACTAATGCAACTCATGCAAAAGAAATAACAATATATTAGTTGAGGGTTTATATTTAAAACATATAAATCCTCTTTTTTATTATGCCTTATGTAAAAACACAAAATTATTATGCACCTTAATGTGTTTTTTATAACCTAAGTTTATAATATTTTCTAAGAACCAATGGCTTTGTATAAGGCTAGTATCATTAACCTCAAGCATAATGATGGGCAAGCAACGATTAATCGTATGGAGTGCACCAGACAGTGCTTCTTTTTCATACCCTTCAATATCTAACTGAAGAATACCAATTTTTCTATCGTTAGGAATAATTTCATCTATTGTACTAATATTAGTTGGTTGGTATTGCACGGTATTTTTGTTTAATGTACTTGGACTAATATACGATCCACTACCCAACGCTTGACCCTTTCTATTAGCAATTTTCACAAAGGATTGCCCTGCTTTAGCTCCTAAAGCTACGTTAATTAATTTAACGTTTTTAATTTCATTTAACGCTAGCGTAATTTTTGCACAGCGAAAATTTTCTATATTTGGCTCAAATGCCCAAATAAACGCATTTTTGTCAATTCCTTTAGATAAGGCAGGTAAAAAATCACCAAAGAAAGTACCTGCATGAATAATATCTTTATTTCCACAGTGATTTAGTAAATATTCAATTGTTTCAGGTTCATGCACTTTACCCAGTAAAATTCTCTGCACTTCAGATCTATACGCTGAAGATTGAGGAACGCAATATCCACCATATTGATTATAAGCAATAGCACACTTCAATGTAGGATAATCTATATGATGATATGTGTTTTTTATCTTAACAATGGGCGTTGTAATGTGAACAAATTGCCAGTATTTTTCTCTAATGAATTGAAATAAGCTACTTGTTACTATTTTTATTTTTTCAATGAAGCTTTTAATAATCTTTTTCATATCCACATATCCACTCATAATAATAGTAAATTAAATATTTGGAGGTGTTATCTCAATGACAATTGATTGGAATGCTTTTACTCCATGGACTGCATTAGGTGGTGGGATACTCATAGGCATTGCAGCGGGAATGTTCTTATTTTTTAATGGAAGAATTGCTGGAATTAGTGGTATTGTGGGAGGATTGTTTACTCCAACCCGATATGATTTTGCATGGAGAGTAGCATTTATTACCGGATTGATGGTATCGCCTCTATTGCTTTCATATACAGGATTTTATCTTGATAATATAAATATTGATGCTAGCTATGCTGTATTAATTACAGCAGGGTTATTAGTGGGGATAGGTACTCGCTTAGGATCAGGATGTACTTCTGGTCATGGGGTATGTGGTTTATCTAGACTCTCGCCGAGATCTTTGGTAGCTACCCTTATCTTTATGAGTGCAGGATTTGCAACAGTGTATATTATAAGACATGTTTTAATTATATAAGTTAGTAGAAAAAAATGGGCATTATTACTTCATTTCTAGTTGGGCTAATATTTGGTTTGGGGTTATTAATCTCTGGTATGGTGTTTCCAGAGAAGGTGCTAGGTTTTTTAGATATTAAGGGTCAATGGGATCCTTCCCTAGCCCTTGTAATGTTAGGTGCAGTTCTTGTAGGATTTATTTCCTTTAAGTATACACGTCAGCGAGTTAAATCTTTTTTAGGCTTTGATATGAAAATCCCTACCACTAATCTAATTAATGCAAGACTTATTCTAGGTAGTCTTATTTTTGGTATTGGTTGGGGCATAGCTGGATTATGCCCCGGACCTGCCTTAGTAAATTTAGGATTTGGAGAAATGAAAGCTATTGCATTTGTAATAGCAATGGTAGTAGGTATGGGTATTTTTGAATTTAAGCTAAAAACTTAAATATTGATACCATAATTATTAGCTAAGGCACGTAACCCACCTGCGTAGCCTTGGCCTATTGCCCTGAATTTCCATTCATTATTATGGTGATATATTTCAGCAAAGATCATAGCAGTTTCAGTAGAAGCATCTTCTGATAAGTCATAGCGAACAACCTCAGCCCCTGTAGTTTCATTCACAAGACGAATAAATGAATTACTAACTTGCCCAAAATTTTGTTTACGTGCATCTGCTTCATGGATGGTAACCGCAAATGCTATTTTTTCTATATCTGAGGGAATTAAAGTTAAATCTACTTTTATTACCTCATCGTCTCCTTCACCTGCTCCAGTTCGGTTATCTCCAGTATGCTCTACAGCACCTTCTGGGCTTTTTAACTGGTTATAAAAAATAAAATCGCTGTCACTACGAACTTTGTCATTTGATCCTAATAAAAACACGCTCGCATCTAAATCAAACTCAGCTCCATCAGTAGCTCTTGGATCCCAGCCTAAACCAACAATAATCTTAGTCAAGCTTGGATCAGTTTTTGATAAGGATAAGTTACCACCTTTTTGTAAGGTCAATGCCATAAAAAATCTCCATTGATTATTTTATCTATTATTTCGTTCCTGCACGCCAGTGTAGTCCCCAATGATAAGCGTGATCCATTTCATCATGTCTTCGATGAAAATCTACCCGGCGTGTTACCTTAATCGTATCATTAATATTTTCAAGAAGAGCAATTGCGCACATTCTATAATCGCCCCCTTCATCATTAAGATGAACTTCAATTTCCGGATGATTAGGCACAAAAACCGTAATTACGCCATCCGTTTCCTTCCAACTAGGCACACCATCATAAATAAAAGTAAAGATTAGAATGCGCCTTATTTCACTCCACTTTTTACCATTAATATAAAGCCATTCTCCACCAGAAATCGATCCGGTACGATCATCCCCCATAAGCTTAATAAAAGGAGGATGATCTAGAGCACCAAATGTGTTTCCTAGTGCTTGCACCACGCCTTTATTACCATTTTTAAGCTCAAAAAGACAGCCCACATCAAGATCAATTCCTTTATTTTGGTTACCAAAAATACCCCCAAGGAATCTTCCACTTTTATTACTTCCTTGACCTTGAAGTGTTTCATTGCTCCAATTTAGATTAACTCTTATTTCACCATAATCTGCTGAATCAGGTTTTTCTAAACTAATACTAGATCTAGCCTTATCTAAGGTGATTTTATTAAGGTTAAGATTAGACTTGTTGGATTGCTGGGTATTATTTGTTGCTTTGGTAGTTATAGATGGTGGCATAGAATCAGCAATTTCAACACCAAAGTGCTTAGCCAGCGGCTCTAAACCGCCTTCAAACCCTTGTCCCACGCAACGAAATTTCCACATATTTTTATGTAGATAAAATTCTCCAAGAATTAAGGCAGCCTCTTTCATTCCTTGAGTAGGAACTTGAGCTTCAATATTATCATTGATTCCTAACGATAAAAATGAAACCTGATTAAATACTGCCCTATTTTCGTGTATCGTTGCAGTTAATGCAACTTTGCAAATATTAGAATCTAAGTGGTGTAGATCTAGTGAAAACTCAGCTTTCCCCGCTAAGCTACCCTTCATTTGAAGGGCACCACTCAAAATATTATTTTGATTATAAAAACACATATCACTATCACCACGAACTTTCCCTTCAGCAGTCAGAGCAAACGCTGATATATCAATATCTATCCCAGTGATAGGAGTATAGTTAATCGTTATAGAAAGTGGTAGTTTAGATTCTACAGGCGTATTACCGCCAGGTGTTAAAATTACCCTATTATTCATAAGTTAAAAATACTCTAGTGTTTTGCTGCATAGGTAAATAAAGAGAAAAAATTCTCTGTAGTTATATCTTCAATACAAGCTAATGAAGTTTTTCTTAGCTCTGCAATGTGTTTTGCTACATACTGTACATAAGCTGGGGTATTAGTTTTTCCTCGATAAGGAACTGGAGCTAAGTAAGGAGAATCGGTTTCTATCAATAATCTATTTGCTGGAATTTTGGTAGCTACCTGCTGTAAATCCCTTGCACTAGGAAAAGTAATAATTCCAGAGAAAGAAATGTAAAAACCTAAATCCATTCCTTTTTTTGCTGTATCCCAATCCTCAGTAAAACAATGAAGTACGCCACCGACCTCTTCTGCACCTTCTTCTTTTAGAATACGTAAAGTGTCTTCTTTTGCCTGTCTTGTATGGATAATTAAGGGCTTGTTACAAATCTTCGCGGCAGTAATATGTGCTCTGAATCTATCTTGTTGCCAAGATAGATCACCTTCACTACGAAAATAGTCTAACCCAGTTTCTCCAATACCCACTACTTCCGGAAGAGAACCAGAATCAATTAATTGATCTATAGTAGATTCCTTAATTTCATTACTGTTAGGATGAATCCCCACTGAGATAGAAATATCTTCATTTTTTTGAGCAATCTTATAAATTTCTGGAAAACTTTTCATATCTACCGATACGCATAGCATGTGTCCTACGCCAGATTGGTGGGCTTCTTCTATAGTTTGAGAAGCAGGTTGGTCAATTAAATTAATGTGACAATGGGAATCAACAAGCATAATGTATTTATTACATAGTATAAGTAGGCTTTTCAGAATTAAGTCTATCAGCAAGATAGGTTTCTATCTTAGTACGCACATCATCATTGCTTGACTCAAATTGTACTCCAACGCCAGGATTTCTATTATGTGCACTCTCTGGAGTAATCCAAATAACTTTCCCTGAAAAGGTTATTTCTTCAATCTCACTAAGTAAAGTCAGTTGTATTGATATTCTGTCATCAATTTTATAGTGTTTAGAAGTAGGGATAAATAATCCTCCATGTTTTATAAATGGAATATAAGCTTGGTAAAGCGCATCAATATCCCGAATAGTTAGGGATAGATGATAAATAGAAGGTGATCCAGTAATATCACTCATAAGAATTTAAGCTAAAAGAAGAAACCAATCGATTAGCAATTTCTCTAATAAAAGTTGTGTATTAATTTGAGTGCGATTAGTAAGTAACCATAAACTATATTCTATCTTTTCTAAAAGAGAAAATAATGGTTTTAATTCTACTTTTCTGGAGAATTCCCTAAGGTAATCTTCTATATCTGTATTAATTAAAAGCTCAGTAGATACATTTCTTTTAATTCTAATCATATCCATCGTAAATAGTATCATCCAATATAGAGCTTCCTCCCATATTTTCAAAATATAATCTTCTACTGTCTTTAAAGGGTTAATATTTTCTTTAAAAGAAAATAGATTATGGGCTAGTTTAATCCTTTGTGATAAAAGATCTTGTTCTAGATAGGATAATGCTCTTAATGGTGCCCCTCCTACCAAATTTAGCAGATACATTAAGTTAATATCTTCTTGCTTAGAATTTATAGAAAGTAATTGCTGAGCGAGCCATTTTTCAGCTTCTCTCTTATGGATAGAAAACTGAAATTTTTGGCACCGACTACGAATAGTAACGGGTAACGCAAACAATGAAGTACTTATTAAAGTAATGACTGTATTCCTAGGGGGTTCTTCTAATATTTTTAGTAAACTATTAGCAGCACTAATAGTCATTTTATCAGCAGCTAAAATGGTTACAGTTTTAAACGCTGATTTTTTAGCTTTTAGCATTAAATGATGATAAATCTCTCTAGTTTGTTCTATTGAAATTACTTTTTTTTCGTCTGGAATTGACACTCTAAGATGATCGGGATGGGTATTTGCTTTAAACAAAACACAGCTAGAACAAACACCGCAAGCTAGCTTATTTTCTCCAGGAGAATCGCATAATAAATTATTTACTAAGTGATCAGTAAAAGTATATTTACCTATACCCTTAGGACCATAGAGCAATATAGCATGCGGCATCCTCTCAATAGATTTCGCAGTCATTATGCTCTGCCAGTGGGATTGGCACCATGGGTAAAGCTCATGCATATTTTATCTTGCTTAAAAAATTTATAACCTCTTTTTCTATAACTTTCTGTATCTCTAGCCTCTCTAAAGAAGCATCAATAATGCAGTATCTATTAGTATACTGTTTAGCTAGCCGAAGATAAGATACACGCACCCGTTCGAAAAAATCATTCTGTTCTTGTTCAAAACGATCGCTACTCTGTTTCCGCTGTGTTCTAATATTTACAGGGAGATCAAGTAGAAAGGTAAGATTAGGCTGTAACCTAGATATTGTCCATTTTTCAACGAGTTGAATAAATTCTAAAGGTAACTCTCTACCTCCTCCTTGATAAGCATAGCTTGAATCGGTAAATCGCTCACAGATGACCCATTTACCCATTGCTAATGCAGGCATAATTACTTTCTCAAGGTGATCAACTCTAGCTGCAAATATAAGCAAAAGCTCACTATAGGGAAGTATACTATCTTCATCTTTAGAGAGTAGTATTTCCCTAACTTTCTCCCCTAAGGGAGTACCACCAGGTTCTCGAGTTAAGATAACCTCCTTATCTAACCTCTCTAGTAACTGTTGAATAAATTTAATTTGGGTACTTTTTCCAGCACCATCAATACCTTCAAGAGATATAAAATATCCTTTTTCATCTTTCCTCATAGGGTAAAAATTTAGTGCTGCTTATTTTTACCTAAAATATAGGTTTGAATAGCGATTTTATGATCTTCATAAGTAGTAGAGAATTGATGGCTACCATCACCACGAGCAACAAAATATAATGTGTCTCCATTATCAGGGTGCAAAGCTGCATACAATGATTTTAGACTAGGCATACAGATAGGAGTAATAGGCAGTCCAAAGCGGGTATAAGTATTGTAAGGAGTATCTTTTTTTAAGTCCAAGCGATGTAATGTGCCTGTAAATAATTCTCCTAGCCCATAAATGACGGTAGGATCTGTTTGTAACCGCATTTTCTTTTTTAATCTTCTTATAAGTACACCAGAAATAATAGGTCGTTCTATCTCAAGTGCACTCTCTCGTTCAACAATAGAGGCCATAGTTAATGCTTCATAGGGATTCTGATAAGGTAGATCTGAAGCACGATTATCCCACGCACTTGCCAAATGCTTTTCCATAAGTTGAAAAGCACGTTTTAAAATAGAAATATCAGTAGATTCAGCAGAAAAAAAATAAGTATCTGGAAAAAACCTACCTTCAGGATGTATACTTGTATAGCCTATACGTTCCATAATTTCAGTAGGTCCACCTTGTTGGATCAGGGTATGCTGTACATAAGGGGTGTTATTAATTGCGTTTATTAGTTGGGTAAAAGTCCACCCCTCAATAATGGTAAAACTGTGTTGTACAACTTTTCCATTTACGATTTGCTCTAAAAAAGAAAGCGGTGTAGTCCCAGAAGGAATATAGTATTCTCCGGCTTTTATTGCTTGAGTTTTTCCCTTCCAACGAGTAAGTAAATAAAAATATAAAGGATTAGTTAGTAGTAACCCTTGGTCATATAACCCTCTAGCTATAGAATGAGCAGTTGCTCCTTTAGAAATCTCAAAATAATAGCCACCTTTCCTTACTTGAAATAATGTGTTAACAAATTTACCATATTCAAGTTTAATCCATACGCCTAAAGATAATATAATAGATAGAAAAAAAAAGAAGAGTCCTTTTTTACTCATAACTCTCTATCCACATTTGAATAAAATTTTGAATATTCCTAGTTTTAGTACTAACTGGATAGGAGGATATTTCCTCTAAATAACGTACTGGCCATAAACCAATTAAGCTGTTACAAACGAACATTTCTTCTGCTTGTTTCAGATCATCTAAGTTTATTGGTTTAACGATAGTTTTTATCCCTAAAGTAGAAGCTTTCTGTAAGATAAACTCTCGCATTACTCCAGCAACCCCACAGTTATTAAGATCCGGAGTTTGTAAGTAATCTGATATGAAGATGAAAATATTACTCATAGTTCCAGAAATTACTTGTCCTCTACTATCTAACATTACCCCTTCTGGAATTTGTGGATCATTCCATTCACTTCTGGCAAGGATTTGTTCTAATCGGTTTAAATGTTTAATCCCAGAGAGCATCGGATTATGTCCTAAAGTAGTAGCACAAATTCGAAGTGTAATACCATATTTAAAGAAATCTATAGGATAGTTTGGCCAAGGATAGATAGAAAGCACTCGAGTAGGTTTCTCATTATGTGGAATACGATAACCCCGTTGCTCTGATATTCCTCGAGTAAGGATAATCTTCAGAACCCCTTGAGAAACTTCACTACAGAGTTCTTTTATTTCTTCATCTAAACTCTTTAAATCTGGGATAGATAATTTTAATCGGTGGCAACTTATTTTTAGGCGATTAAGATGAAAATCATAGAAAGGAATTTTTCCTTTATAAACGGCAATGGTTTCAAACAAACCATCCCCATACTGAAACCCTCGATCAGAGAATGAGACTTTAGAAGATGGTCTACCGTTAATTAGTGTTTTTTCAGAGAAAAACAATATAGATTATCAGTAATAGGTAGGATTAGCTAAATTGCTTAAATACTAAAGATCCATTTGTGCCACCAAACCCAAAAGAGTTGGATAACACAACTTTAACTTCTTTTTCTTGAGATGTACCAATAACATAATTTAATCCTTTACACTTAGGATCGAGATTAAAAATATTTATGGTGGGAGGGATAACTTGATCTCTGATGGATAGTATAGAAAATACTGCCTCTATTCCCCCTGCAGCTCCTAGTAAATGTCCTGTCATAGATTTTGTCGAGCTTACAGCAACTTTTTTCGCAAAATTCCCAACAAAGGTTTTAATTGCTAGGGCTTCAATTTGATCACCTACTGGTGTAGAAGTGCCATGAGCATTAATATAATCTAATGATTCAACATTAATTTGAGCGTTTTTAAGTGCACTGCTCATACAACGAATTGCACCTTCTCCATTTTCAGGAGGTTGAGTCATATGATGGGCATCAGCGCTCATTCCAAACCCTGCAAGTTCTGCATAAATCTTAGCTCCTCGGTTTTGAGCATGGTTTAATTCTTCTAATACCAAAACACCAGCACCATCGCCTAGCACAAACCCATCACGATCTATATCCCAAGGACGGCTTGCAGCTTCTGGATCGTCATTACGGGTAGATAAAGCACGGGCAGATGCAAAGCCACCTAAACTCATCGGAGAAGTAGACATTTCTGCACCACCAGTAATCATCACCTCTGCATCACCTCGTTTAATAATATGCATTGCTTCCCCGATGTTATGAGTACCTGTTGAGCAGGCAGTAACAATAGCTAAATTAGGACCTTTTATGCCATATATTATGGAGAGGTTTCCTGCAAGCATATTAATAATGCTGCTAGGTACAAAAAATGGAGAGATTTTTCTTGATCCTCCATTTAGATAAGCTTCATGAGACAATTCAATAGCATGAAGCCCGCCAATACCAGAACCTAGAGCTACTCCAACTCTAGTTGCATTTTCTTCGTTAATTTCTAGACCTGAGTCGTCAATTGCCTCTTTAGCAGCAGCAATACCATAATGGATAAAGAGATCCATTTTCTTAGAATCCTTAGAAGGAATATAATTCTTAACATCAAATCCTTCAATAGTACCGCCAAAATGAACAGGAAAACGAGTCGCATCAAAATCAGTAATAGGTCTAATCCCAGATTTACCCTTAAGGATATTACTCCAAGATTCTTTTATATTTAATCCTACCGGACAAATAGTACCTAGACCAGTAACAACAACTCTTCTATTGATCAATGGCTTTTAATATTACTAAACTAAAAAAAGAAAAAAGGCCGCACTGATTACTGCACGGCCTATATTTTATTTATCTTGACACTCTTTAATATAATCAATTGCTTCCTGAACTGTAGAAATTTTTTCTGCTTCCTCATCAGGAATTTCGCATTCAAAAGCTTCCTCTAGTGCCATCACGAGCTCTACAGTGTCTAAAGAATCGGCACCTAAATCATCAACAAATGATGATTCATTAGTGACTTCTTCGGGATTTACACCTAATTGTTCAACTACAATTTCTTTAACTCGAGATTCTATATCGCTCATAATAGTTTATTTCTCCAAAATATTTCTATAAAAATAATAAGTTTAGAAGTATCCCATTAGTTTTAATACTATCTTCACTATTCCTTAATACTACCTATCAGGCCATACAAAGCCCACCATTGACATTAATTGTTTCTCCTGTAATATACCCTGCTTCAGGACTTGCAAGAAAGGCAACAATTGATGCTACATCTTGCACATTACCTAATCTATTTAATGGGATATTAGCTAGTAACCCCTTTTTCTGAGAGTCAGTAAGCATATCAGTCATATCTGTCTGAATAAATCCAGGAGCTACAGCATTTACTGTAATACCACGAGTACCTACCTCACGGGCAAGAGATTTAGTAAACCCAATCATGCCAGCTTTTGAAGCTGCATAATTAGTTTGCCCCCCATTTCCCATAATACCTACTACAGAAGATATATTAATAATACGCCCCCATGAAGATTTAATCATTCCTCTAACGCACCCTTTGGAGAGTCGATAAATCGAAGTAAGATTAGTATTAATAACTGCTTCCCAATCATCATCTTTCATTCTCATAAGTAATCCATCTCGAGTAATACCTGCATTATTTACAAGAATAGTAGGAACACCTATTTGTTCCGAGGTCATAGTTAATGCTTGATCAATAGATTCTGGTTGAGAAATATCTAGAATAATACCTCTACCAAGCCAGCTATTTTTACTTAGAAGCGAATTAATTTTATCTACACCAGCTTGTGATGTGGCTGTACCTATAACAACAGCACCTTGTGTAGCTAAATTTTGGACTACAGCATAACCAATTCCTCGGCTAGCACCTGTTACTAGGGCAATTTTTCCTTCTAAGCTCATTTACTTTCCCCAGTAATTTTTAATGCCTTATTAAAGCTATCTACATCAAAAATAGATAATACAGTTACATTTTTATCTATTCTCTTTACTAATCCAGTAAGGACTTTCCCCGGCCCACATTCAATAAATGTGTTCACTCCTTGATCTATTAGAAACTTAATTATCTCTACCCAGCGTACTGGATGATTAAGCTGGCGTATTAAAGCATCCTGAATATCTTCAGGATTATTATTAATAGCCACATCTACATTATTCACTACTGGAATAGATGGAGAAGTAATAGAAATATTGGCTAAATATTCCTTAAATTTAGTTGCTGCTGGTAACATAAGCTGGCAATGAGAAGGAATAGTTACAGGTAAAAGTAACGCTTTTGCACCAATACTTTGTGCTTTTTCAATCACTTTATCTACAGCATACTTATGTCCGGCTACAACTATTTGACCAGGTGCATTAAAATTAACTGGTTCAACAACCCCATCATCGTTTAATTGCTGACAGATATCTTTAACTTCTTTATCTTTAAGTCCTAAGATTGCTGCCATTGCTCCTATATCTTTTGGCACTGCCTCTTGCATATAAGCAGCTCTATGGGCTACTACACCTACTGCAGTCTCAAACTCTAAACTATTAGCACAAACCCATGCACTATATTCGCCTAAGCTATGACCAGTCATAAATTCAGGAAGTTTTCCACCCATGCTACACCAAATCTGCCAAACAGCTACTCCCCCTGCTAACATCGCAGGCTGAGTATGCTCAGTAAAATTTAAACGCTCTTTAGGTCCGTTTTGCACAAGATGCCATAAATCGTAATTTAATACAGTAGATGCTTGTACAAATATCTCCTTCACTTTTGGATACACACTAGATAACTCAGCAAGCATACCCACCGTTTGTGATCCTTGACCTGGAAATAAAAAAGCGAGCTTACTACTCATAAACGTATATTAATACTTTAATAATGCTGAACCCCAAGTAAAACCGCCCCCAAAGGCTTCAAGAAATAGTGTATCTCCTCTTTTAACCCTACCATCTCGAACTGCGATATCAAGTGCTAGAGGTACAGAAGCAGCTGAAGTATTCCCATGGGAATCTACAGTTACAACAACTCGTTCCATAGGAAGATTTAGCTTCTTTGCAGTTGCTTCAATTATTCTAATATTTGCTTGATGCGGAATTAACCAATCAATTTCCCCCTTATCCATATTATTTGCAACTAAGGTTTCCTCTACAATTCGCTCTAAAGTACGTACAGCTACCCTAAAAACCTCACTGCCTTGCATTTGGATAAATGCTCCCTCTTCCCTTAATTTATGATAATTTTCAGAAATTCCAGCAGAAACAGTAAGTAACTGCTGATAATTACCATCTGCATGCAAATGGGTCGAGATAACTCCAAGATCTTCGCTTGACTGTAATACAACAGCACCTGCTCCATCGCCAAAAAGTACGCAGGTAGTTCGATCCTGCCAATCAATAATTCTGGAAAGAGTTTCAGTACCTACAACCAAAGCAGTATGTGCACTCCCTGTACGAATAAACTTTTCCGCAACACTTAGGGCATAAATAAATCCAGTGCAAACCGCTTGTATATCAAAAGCTGCTGACCCAGAAACACCTAATTTTTGCTGAAGTAAGCATGCAGTACTAGGAAAAATCCGATCAGGAGTTGTCGTTGCTACAATGATAAGATCAATATCTGAAGGGGAGATCTGAGCCGCTTTTAGAGCATTACGGGAAGCCATTTCAGCTAAGTCACAAGCAGTTTGCCCAGTATCTGCAATATGTCTTTTTTTGATACCTGTTCTTTTTGTAATCCACTCATCTGTAGTATCCACCATCTGCTCTAAATCAGCATTAGTAAGTACTTTCTCTGGAAGATATCCTCCAGTACCTATAATACGAGCATAGTTTTTCAATTGACTTGCCCCTCTGTTAACCATGGCTCTAAATGAGTACTAATGTGTTTAGGTACGTCCTTTTGAGTTTCAATAATAGCAATATGGATTGCATGGGCAAAAGCCATAATATCGGCTCCGCCATGACTTTTTATAACAACACCATTTAATCCAATTAAATTAGCGCCATTATATCGCCTTGGATCCATTTTTTTGCGGAATTTATTGAGAACAGGTAAAGTTAAAAAACCCATAAGCTTGGTGAGCAAATTACTATTAAAAGATTCTTTTAAGAAATGTTTAACTAGCCGGGCTACTCCTTCGCTAGATTTTAAAGCAACATTACCTACAAACCCATCGCATACTACTACATCAGTGTTACCCTTATAAATATCATCCCCTTCTACAAATCCAATGTAATTTAAGCGGCTTCTAGCCAACATCTGTCCAGCTTTTTTAATCTGATCATTACCTTTAATAAGTTCGGTTCCTATATTCAATAAACCTACTCTAGGATTAGGTACATTATCAATAGCGCTGGCTAACACCGATCCCATTAAAGCAAACTGATATAGATTCTCAGCACTAGAATCTACGTTAGCCCCTAGATCAAGTACATAACAATGTCCTAATACGGTAGGTAAGGTAGAAACAATCGCTGGTCTATCTATTCCAGGTAAGGTTTTTAATACAAATCGAGCAGTTGCCATTAAAGCACCCGTATTACCCGCACTTACGCAAGCGTCTGCCTTTCCTGATTTAATCAGGTTAATAGCTACTCGCATGGAAGAGTCTTTTTTACTACGCAATGCCTGAGAAGGCAACTCATCCATTTCTACCTTTTGAGAGGCATGTTGGATAACTAGTCGTTCATTTAGTACCCCTTTATTTGCTATTACTAAATCATAGATTGACTTATGATCTCCTACTAAAATAAGGGTTACATCCTTTATTTCTAGAAGTACACTCAATGCAGCAGGAACAACGACTTGGGGACCATAATCCCCACCCATTGCATCTAGTGCAATTGTAATAGCCAAAACTTATTTATTCCTCTTCCTCGGTATTATTCTTTTTTACTATTACCTGTCTTCCCCGATAATAACCATCAGGGGTAATATGATGCCTACGATGAATCTCTCCAGATAAAGAGTCTGTAGACAGGGTTGGACCAGTTAATGCGTCATGAGCTCGACGCATACCTCTTCTAGAGTTAGATTTTTTGCTTTTTTGAACAGCCATATTTAAAAATATCCTAGTTATTAGTAATTTATTTTAAACAGAAAATGGATTTTACGTATTGTTTAAATTGCGTATAGAAGAGATTTTTTCACTTAAGCAATTTGATTGTTGCATATGTTTAGGTGCTATAGGAAAAGATAATAATAATTCATCCTCTATCAGATCCCATAGAAATAGATTATCTATAGCATTACATGCGATAGGTTCATAGAGTAATTTATCATATTGATCGATATTCGTATCTTCATAAACTAAACATAGTGCTATTTTACTACTTATTTCAGTATCCATTGGCTGTAAACACCGCTGGCAAGTAAAATATACATTAGCCCTAATACTACCCTGAATAATTGGGATTCCCTTATTATCATACCCAAATTTTAAATCTGCCCATACTGATCCTGTTTTATTTAAAACTTCTTTATCAGTTATTACTCGTGGCATATTCGTAAATAAAATCTCTCCTTCTAAAGTGCTACTAGATTTTATTAGCTGCCAAGGGGATATCTCATTAGGCAAGTATGCTAGCATAAAAAGAGAAAAATCTAATTTTTACTAGATAAAATTATGAATTTCAATTGCACTCATAGGATTTATTTCTAAAGCAGGAGAGGTAGCTTCCATATGATTTATCGCATTTAACTCGAAATATTCGGGACTAATGTTACCTGTTACATAATCCCCATCAAAGCAAGAAGTATCAAATTTCGTAATATTAGGGTTATATTTTTGTGCAGCTTCAATTAAATCCGATAAATTTTGATAAATAAGTCTGTCGGCGCCTAGTAAAATAGAAATTTCTTCTTCTGATCGATTGTAAGCAATTAAATCGCTTACTGCAGGCATATCGATTCCA
Source organism: Candidatus Nitrosacidococcus tergens (assembly GCF_902810445.1). NCBI lineage: Bacteria > Pseudomonadati > Pseudomonadota > Gammaproteobacteria > Chromatiales > Chromatiaceae > Candidatus Nitrosacidicoccus > Candidatus Nitrosacidicoccus tergens. The sequence goes on from NZ_LR778175.1 coordinate 917,440, forward strand.
TACACATTTGGATAGCGAACTGGGGGGGATGCAGAGGCGAAGTAAACTTTTTTAGCCCCAGCATCTCTAGCCATTTGAATAATCTGCTGTGAGGTTGTACCCCGTACAATAGAGTCATCTACAAGTAATACATTCTTATTTTTAAATTCCAAACTAATTGGGTTTAATTTTTGACGAACTGATTTTTTCCTTTGCCTCTGACCCGGCATGATAAATGTCCGTCCAATATATCGATTTTTAATAAAACCTTCTCGATATACAACTCCTAAAACATAAGCGAGCTGTAGAGCTGCACTACGGCTTGTATCTGGAATTGGAATAACCACATTAATATCATGATCTGGCCACTCTTGTAGAATTTTCCTTGCCAATTTTTCCCCCATACGCATGCGAGATTTGTGTACAGAAATATTATCGACAATAGAATCTGGGCGAGCTAAATAAACATATTCAAAAATACAAGGAGCATATATATTACTCTCTACACACTTACGAGTATAGAAATTGCTATTACAATCAATAAAAATAGCCTCCCCTGGTTTTATATCTCGAATAAGATTATATCCAAGAGAATCAATTGCTACGCTCTCAGAGGCAACAATATATTCTTGTTTATTTTCCGATTCTATAAAACGGCTACCAAAGGCTAATGGACGAATACCGCAAGGGTCACGAAAAGCTAATATGCCATAACCTGCTATCATCACAATTGCTGCATATGCACCATGACAGCGTTTATAAACTTGAGAAACCGCTGCAAACAAATCATCTGGAGTAAGCGTTATTTTATCTAGCTTCTGTAATTCATGAGCAAGCACATTGAGTAATATCTCTGAATCAGAATTAGTGTTTATATGGCGTTTATCAGATTGGAACAATGCTTGTTTTAATTCTGCTGCATTAGTTAAGTTACCGTTGTGAGCAATAGTAATTCCATAAGGAGAGTTTACATAGAATGGTTGGGCTTCAGTCGGGGAAGAACTATTGGAAGTAGGATAGCGTACATGTCCTATTCCCATACATCCTTTAAGGGTTACCATGTGATTAATACGAAATACGTCCTTAACAAGACCGCTACCTTTTCGTAAATATAATTTACCATTGTCATAAGTGACAATTCCAGCAGCATCTTGCCCACGATGCTGTAGTACAGTAAGTCCATCATATAGAGCTTGATTTACTGCCTCTGTTGCAACAATCCCAATAACACCGGACATAATTAATTTAAGATATCCATGGGTATATAAGACTTAATTTGAAGTGCAAAACCTTGAAAGTAACCCAGTAATTGAGAGTGTTTCCACCATGTCTCCTGGGAGAGTAAAGTAATGTCGGAAAGAGCAATTAAAATTACAATAATTGCTACACCTCGAATGGCACCAAAAAAGATACCTAAAATTCGATCTATATTTGTTAATCCCATCTCTTTTATAAGAAATCCTAAGAGAACACTAACAATAGTGCTTAATAACAAAACTGTAATAAGCAATAAAAAAAAAGCAATAACTGTTTGAAACGATGGTGGGATAGACGGTAGTATTTCATCAACTAGATAAGTTATCTGAGATGAAAAACGCCAAGCTACTAAAAATCCTACCCCCCAAGAGATAAGAGATAAAAATTCCTTAACAAACCCTCTAGAAAAACCAATAAAACTAGAGATTAAAATTATTCCTGTAATTAAGTAATCGATCCAAATGAAATGATTCACCATGGCGAATCCTATTTAATAAAAATAGATTTTGTACCTAATTGTTGTTCTAATAATTTCTTAAGTGTTGCCGGATTAGTTGGTTGATTAGAGTTTAAACGAATTCTCACTTTATAAATTATTTGATTACCATTTTGCATTGATTCTATAAATGCTTTATATCCTGAAGAAACGGCTTTATCTCTGATCTGTATCGCATTTTCTTTATGAGAAAAGCTTCCTACTTGAATTAATAGAGGAGAGCTATTGTTATAGCTACTAGCTATATTAGAATTTTGAATAACCTTTCTATTTTCGCTTTCAAAAAAAGAATCAAGATCATCTAAATTCTGATCATTATTAGACAATAATTCTACTGATGATGAAAATTCACGATCAGATCCAAGCGTATTATTATTCCCTAAACTATTAGGTTCTAAGTTAGATGGGTACCGCAATAATATAGGTATTACAATGATACCTAACCCTAACAGGACTAATGCTCCGATAAGTCGTTGCTTAATTTCTTTTTCTAATATTAACCCTTCTATCATAAATACCACTACTTGAGTATTTCAAGTACTAATCCATTCCAATTAGTTTAGACTTTTTTGATACTCGTTTCCCTTTTTCACATCTACAGGGTGATTTTCAATTTCTTTAGGCTGAGGCATTTTTTGCAATGCAATTGCAAGCACATCTTCAATCCATCTAACAGGGCGAATATCAAGCCCACTTTTAACATTTTCTGGAAGCTCTACTAAATCTTTACAATTTTCTTCAGGAATAATAACAACACTTATTCCGCCCCGCAATGCTGCAAGTAGTTTCTCCTTAAGACCGCCAATCGCTAAAACTTCGCCACGTAGGGTAATCTCTCCAGTCATTGCAACATGTGCATGTACTGGAATATTTGTTAGTGCAGAAACTAAAGCAGTGCACATTCCCACGCCAGCACTAGGTCCATCTTTAGGAATAGCACCTTCAGGAACGTGGATGTGTAAGTCATACTTTTGATAAAAATCTTGAGCGATTCCTAGACGATCAGTACGGTTTCTTACCACTGTAGTCGCTGCTTGAATAGATTCTCGCATCACATCACCTAAGTGACCAGTATAAACCGATTTACCTGTTCCTAACATGGTTGCTGCTTCAATTGTAAGTAAATCCCCCCCCATTTCAGTCCAAGCTAATCCAGTTACTTGCCCTATTCGATCTTGATCTTCAGCGAGGCCAAAACGATATTGTTTTACCCCTAAAAATTTCTCTAGATTTTTATTAGTTACTACTATTTTCTTAGCAACATTAAGCTGAATATTTTTAACAATTTTACGGCAAATTTTTGATATTTCTTGATCTAAGTTACGAACACCAGCCTCTCTAGTGTAGTAGCGAATAATATCTTGAATTGCATATTGAGACATGGATATCTCGCTCTTCTTTAAGCCATGATTCTTGATAGATTTTGAGAGGAGATAATTCTGGGCAATATTAATTTTTTCATCCTCTGTATAGCCTGAAATTCTAATCACTTCCATTCTATCCAATAAAGGAGCAGGAATATTTAAAGTATTTGCAGTAGCAACAAACATTACTTCGGATAAGCTATAGTCTACTTCTAAGTAATGATCGCTAAAAGCGTGATTCTGCTCTGGATCTAAGACTTCTAGTAGTGCTGATGCAGGGTCGCCACGAAAATCCATTGCCATTTTATCTACTTCATCTAGCAAAAATAAGGGATTTTTTGTACCTACTTTTGTTAGATTTTGAACAATTTTACCTGGCATGGAACCAATATAGGTTCTTCGATGACCGCGAATTTCAGCCTCATCCCGAATCCCTCCTAAAGATATACGAGAGAATTTACGATTAGTCGCACGAGCTATAGAGCGGGCAATTGATGTTTTCCCTACCCCTGGTGGTCCAACTAAACATAAAATTGGTCCTTTAGGATATTTTACCCGTTGTTGTACTGCAAGATATTCTATTATTCTTTCTTTGACTTTCTCTAAGCCGTAGTGATCAGATTCAAGAATAGATTCAGCTTTAACAAGGTTTGCACTAATCTTACTTCTTTTTTTCCACGGTACATCCACCAACCAATCAAGATAATTTCTTACTACAGTTGCCTCTGCAGACATAGGAGACATCATTTGTAGCTTATTAAGTTCAGCTCTTGCTTTAGATTTAACTTCTTGTGGCATTCCGGCTTTTTCAATTTTACTAGCAAGATCCTCGACTTCATTCGGTATATCTTCAATGTCTCCAAGCTCTTTTTGAATAGCTTTTATTTGTTCATTTAAATAATATTCTCGCTGGCTTTTTTCCATTTGCTTTTTAACTCGATTACGTACTTGCTTTTCTATTTGTAGAATATCAATTTCAGATTCTAGAAAAGCTAATAAATGCTCAAGTCTTTCTTGAATATCGTCTATTTCTAAAATAGATTGTTTTTCCTCTATTTTGAGTGCTATATGTGCAGCAACTGTATCTATAAGCCGGCTAGGATTGTCTATACCTGATAAGGAAGATAAAATCTCATGAGGAATTTTCTTGTTTAACTTAACATATTGCTCAAATTGATTGAGTAAAGAGCGAACTAGAACTTTTATTTCTTGACCATCAGTTTTATATTCTTTCTCTTTATATTGAGAAAGTTGAGCACAAAAATAACTATCATTATTTACATAATGTTGCACTTTGGCTCTTATACTACCCTCTACTAGTACTTTAACGGTACCATCTGGTAGCTTTAATAGCTGAAGGATATTGGCTAAAGTCCCAATATCATAAATATCCTCTAGTTTAGGATCATCAAGACTAGGATTTTTTTGGGCTACTAATAATATTTGTTGTTTAAATTCCATAGCCACATCAAGTGCTTTAATAGATTTCTCCCTACCTACAAACAGGGGAATAACCATATATGGATAAACTACAACATCACGTAATAGCAAAACAGGTATAGCCTCTTCAATTGTATCAAGTACTGTACTATCTTTATCCATATATGCTCCTGATCTTATGTTTAAATTTATATTTATAATAGAGAGCGGTATTTAAACAGATAATATTACTAAGTTAGTCTGGTGCTACCCTGTAGTTTTCTTGATCCCTATAAACTAGTAAAGGTTCAGACTCTCCATAAACTACATTTTTATCAACGATTACCTTACTTACCCCTTCCATAGACGGAAGATCATACATTACATCCAGTAATATATTTTCAAGAATTGATCGCAGTCCTCGAGCACCTGTTTTGCGATCCATCGCTTTAGTTGCAATAACTTGTAACGAATCTTTTCGAAACTCTATAGTGCAGTTTTCCATTTCAAAAAGACTAGAAAACTGCTTAACTAAGGCATTTTTAGGCTCTGTTAAAATACGTACGAAAGCATCCTCATCTAATTCATCTAAAGTTGCAATAACAGGCATACGTCCTATAAATTCTGGAATTAACCCGTATTTTATTAAATCTTCAGGCTCTACCCCTTTTAGTATTTCACCAACACTACGCTTGCTTTCAGTACTTCTGACTTCAGCAAAGAATCCAACCCCACTTTTTTTAGATCGATCTCCAATTACTTTCTCAAGCCCAGAAAAAGCACCACCACAAATGAAAAGAATATTAGTAGTATCTACTTGCAAGAATTCCTGTTGTGGGTGTTTTCTCCCTCCTTGAGGAGGGACTGATGCTGTAGTTCCTTCAATAAGCTTAAGCAGTGCCTGCTGTACACCCTCACCAGAGACATCTCTAGTAATAGATGGGTTATCTGATTTACGGGAAATTTTATCTATCTCATCTATGTATATAATGCCTGTTTGTGCTTTTTCAACATCATAATCGCACTTTTGCAGCAGTTTTTGGATGATATTTTCTACATCTTCACCAACATAGCCTGCCTCCGTGAGGGTTGTTGCATCAGCAATAGTGAAAGGTACATTTAATAGACGAGCTAGGGTTTCCGCTAATAAAGTTTTACCGCTTCCAGTAGGGCCTATGAGTAAAATATTACTTTTTGATAATTCGATCTCATTATTTTTTTTACCCAGCTGTAGTCGCTTATAATGATTATAAACAGCAACTGCTAATATTTTTTTAGCATGATCCTGCCCAACTACATACTGATTAAGAATATCTCTGATTTCATGAGGCGTAGGAAGATGGCTATTTTTGTCGGTAAACGGTTTATCCCGTAACTCCTCTCGAATAATATCGTTACAAAGCTCTACACATTCATCACAAATAGATACTGAGTCAGGTCCTGCAATTAACTTAACTACTTCATGTTGGTTCTTACCGCAAAAGGAGCAATTAAGAAGTTTGTCATCCTTGCTTTTCTGAGGCTTATCATCACTCATAACTTAAAGTTCCCCATTAAAGTGAGCTAATTTGCTCTCATAATTTAATAGATAGTACACACCACTACGCTAGTCTGCAGGTATCTCACCTCGTTTTTCAATAACAGTATCGATTATTCCATAAGTGACAGATTCTGTTGCACTCATAAAATAATCTCGATCCGTATCCTTTTGGATTTTTTCAATGGACTGACCTGTATGATAGGAAAGTACCTGATTTAATCGCTCTCGTATCAGCAAAATTTCTTTTGCATGAATATCAATGTCTACTGCTTGACCTTGAAATCCTCCTAAAGGTTGATGAATAAGGACACGAGAATGGGGTAAGCAATACCTTTTTCCAGTAGCTCCTCCAGCAAGCAACACCGCTCCCATACTTGCAGCTTGCCCAAGGCAAAGCGTACTTACATCAGGTTTAATAAACTGCATCGTATCATAGATTGATAACCCTGCAGTAACTGATCCTCCCGGAGAGTTAATATATAGATGAATATCTTTATCCGGATTTTCAGACTCTAAAAAAAGCAACTGAGCAACAACTAAATTAGCCATATGATCTTCAACTGCACCAACTAAAAATATTACTCGTTCCTTTAATAGTCGAGAATAAATATCATAGGCCCGTTCACCCCGGTTGGTTTGCTCCACAACCATAGGGACTAAGGTATTAAAATTAGCCATGTCCTATTTTGTCCATTTAATATACTCTCTTGGTGAGATCCACTAGAAACCTTAGAAATCAATATACAACTTCTTGGAATCCCATAGGCTCATCTGAAACTTCAATTTGGCTTAATACCCAATTGATTGCCTCCATCTCTATAATACTACCTCTAATTTCTGAAAGTTGTGCTCGGTTACTGAAAACCCATCGAGCAAACCCTTCTGGATCTTCATAATTAGCAGATAGTTCTGCTACTTTTTCTTTTATTTTTTCTTGATCTATTTTAATATCTGCTTTTTCAACAATAGCCTCTAGAATAATACCTAAGATAATACGCTTGCGTGCTTGTTCTTCAAATTGACTTGATTCTAAAGATATTTTTTGATCATTGATTCCTTTTTTAGATAGATTCTCTTTTGCTCTTTTACGCAAAGACTCTGCTTCATTTTTTACTAAAGATTCGGGTAGCACTTCCATAGGGTGATTAGCAAAGAGTAAATCTATCACTTGATCTCGTACACGGGCATGAATTCCTCGCTCTAAGCTAAGATTCATAGATTTTTTAACTTCTTGCCGAAGCGTTTCTACACTACCATCACTAATTCCTAACTTTTTCGCAAATGATTCATCGATTTCTGGAAGATTTGGCTCTGCTACAGATAAAACATCTACGGTAAATTGAGCAACTTTACTAGCAAGATCTTGATTATGATAATCTTCCGGAAAAGTAATTTTAAATGTGAGTTGTTGATCTTTCTGAGTACCTAATAAATGATCCTCAAAATCCTCAAGCATAGTGTGCTTACCTAAGATAGCGAAAAAATTTTCTCGCTCACCGCTGGGAAAAGATTGCCCATCAATAGTGCCGCGGTAAGTAATAGTAACCCCATCCTCTTTTTGCGCAGGGCGATCTACAGGATTCCATTGAACATATTGGTATTGAAGTTTATTAATGACCTGATGTATATCATCCTTAGTAATTTGAACAGCTGGACGCTTGACTTTAATTCCTGATAGATTAACTTCCTCAATTTGAGGCAAAACCTCGAAAGTTGCTATATATTGAAAAGGTTGATCTTCTGAGGCAAGTTGAGGAAAGTCAATCTTTGGTGTACTAGCAAGCTGGAGAGATTCTTGCTTAATCGCATCTTGAAAACTGCTTTGCACTAAATGGTCTATAATTTCTTTATGTACTGCAGCACCGTAGTGACGTTCCAATACTTTGTAAGGGATTTTTCCAGGACGAAATCCGTTAATTTTCGCTCTGGGAGCCATTGCCTGAATTCGTGTCCTAACCTGAGATTCTATATTTTCTGACGGTAATTTAACTGTCAATTGACGTTTTAGATTGCCAATATTTTCTACTATAACCTCCATAAAAATTTACCTCAGTGGTTTAATATTATTTTAATTCCTTGTAGATAAAGCAGATTTACTAGAATGAGTTTGGTGCGAAAGGAGAGAATCGAACTCTCACGGGTCACCCCACTGGCACCTAAAACCAGCGCGTCTACCTATTCCGCCACTTTCGCTTTTTAATTAACAATGTTGTTATTCTATCCTAAAAACACAGATATATACTACCCTACTCTTTACTCACCTTAGCTTCTGTAGAGAGAATATGATAAGACCATTTTATCTGACCCTCTGGATGAAACTCCCTAAGATAGAGTCTCTTAGTAAAAGACTGTTGTTTGTTAGGATTAACAGATAAATCAATATGAGCCTCTGTTTTTTCAATAGTACTACAATTATCTTGATTTTGTACGCTCTTGCAGTCTTGTACAATCAATTCAATATCAAAACCAGTGAGTGTATAAGAAGATTGATTAGAGATTTCTCCAATAAAATTCCAACCAACCCCTCGATTAGGCTGTAAATCTACTTCTGCTAAATTTATTTGGTTAATAGGAATTAAAGTTTTAGCTCGCTCCGAGATTTCCTCTGGTTCTGAAAAGATAAAGCCTGCAAAAATTAATAATCCAAGAATACCTAGTATGTAAGGACGGGATTTACGAAAAGAGGTAAAAACTATTAGAACAATGATTAAAATTAACCATATCCGTGGATTTCTTAAGATAAGTAAGAAATTCATTGTGTCTTTAATCCATTGTTGATGGTATCAGTAAAGCTAAAGGAAAATGAGTAAAAACTTGACTACTATTTATATAGTATTTCCCTAACTCTGGTATTACTTCTATTTGCTGATCGGTTAATATATTTCTAAATATCTTACACTCTACCGCCTCTGGAATTTCTACTTGGGTATTTTGCCAACAAGATTCACCTAAAGGAAGTCCATTATCATCACTTCCCAAGATGGAGAACCAACGAGAGGCTACAATAATTGCTACTTGATTTTCATTTTTTCTTAAGAAAGCACATAAATGATCTGCCTTTTCTCCTTGAGTAGATAGAGGTACATATTCTCCATTTTCAAATAGTTGTGAGCATTTAGCTCTAAAATTGAGCACCTTCCAAATTAAGAAAAGCTTTAAACGCCCATCTTCTCTATTCTTAAGTAGATCATAAGTGTAAGTACTAAGAGACTGAGCCTTATTAGCTGTATCAATTAAATCCTCTAGCATTTGCTCTCTTAATGAAAAATTAACAGGCGCACGGCTATCTGGATCTACCAACCTAAACTCCCACAGTTCATTGCCCTGATAAATATCAGGTACACCGGGTGCGGTTAACTTTAAAAAAACTTGGGATGCACTATTTAATAACCCGTAGGAAGCAACCTCCTTTTGAAAGGGTAAAAAATTATCTAAGAATCTATTTTTCTCTATATTGCTTAAAGTGCTATGTATAAATTCTATTAATCCTGATTCATATTCATGATCAGGGCTAATCCAAGAGCTATAGATTTTAGCCTCTCGTACTGCTTTAATCATATAAATTTCAATACGATCTCTATAACTGGCTAATTCTTTTTCATCCATTTCATAGAGCGGCCAAGTACCTAAGATTGTTTGATAAAATAAATATTCATCATTATAACTAGGTACTCGATGATCTTTAGATTTTCTAATCTTTAGAATATTGATTCTTCGCCAAAGATTTAAAAATTTACGCCATTTAGCAGGAATTTCTGAAAGCACATTAATGCGGGTACGAACATCTTCGCTTCGCTTACTATCATGAGTGGAGGAAGCGATCATAGCATAAGGCCATTTTTGTGCTCGTTCTTGGTTTTCTCGATGAAACGCCGCAACCGTTGTGCCATAATTTCTCGGATCACAGCCCACGTCATTTAATGACGTAAGATAGTTATACGTATAAAGTGCGGTATCTTCAAAGGCCTTTGCCATCACAGGACCTGTATACTGTTGAAATCGCATGACAAAAGGAATAATTTCTTGATAAATATCAACCCCCGTAGGTACTTCTAAAAGAAGAATTCCTTGGATAAAGTCAAAGATACTAGTATCTTCTCCGGGGTTTACTTTCTTAGCTTGTGCTATAGCCCACTGGATAAATCGTTTATCCTCTTCGGAAACTCGATCTACATTAATATAAGTTCGATATACTGGGAAATAGGCAAGAATCTCAATTAAAGCTTCCCGTAAACCGTTTAACGTAAAATCTCGAGAGTACCGGCTGGATTGAGCAATATTATCCAGCATATTCACCAATACAGTGAGATCGCTTGAAATACGAGTTTTAATAATTACTTTTTTACATTTATAAAGCAATCTATCAAAATCAAATTGATACTTAATAAAACGAGCATAAATTTGCTCTAATTCCTTTTGTGTGGGTGAATAAATAAAAATTCCATTACATATATTGGCAAAGTCATAACCAGTCGTGCCACAAATGGACCAACTTTGAGGGAGATGTTCATAGCTAGCAAGAATTTTTTCAATAACAATATAAAAGTTAGGCTTAGCAGAGTTATCTATCACTTGAACTTGGCTAGGCTGCTCTTTGGCTTCTGCAATATACTGCGTGAGACGTTGATAGTATTGCGGAGGGTCATAAAGACCGTCTGGATGATCAATCCGCAATCCATCTATTTTTCCTGTTTTTATGAGCTCTAAAATAAAGCTATGGGTTGCCATAAAAACTTCTGGAATTTCCATATTAATTCCAGCAAGATCATTGACATCAAAAAAGCGGCGATAATTAATTTCATAAGCAGCTACTCGCCAATAGGTGAGGCGATAAGCTTGATTTTCTAGTAGATGATGCAGTAAATCAAAGTTTTTTGTTTGCTCTCCATTGAATATAGAAACAATACTAAAAATGAATTCTTTAATTGCAGGACATTTCTGACAAATTTCCCCTAAACGTCGTTTAAAAATAATACTATCTCGTAGCCGCTCTTCTCTTCTTTCCGGATCATTTAAGAGCGTATTTCGATCAGGAAGGTTTTTAAAAGCAGTGATTAAACTTTGGTATTCTAAAAAATAGGGATCTGTCTCTATCGAATTACCCCCTGATAATGAATCAGATTTATATTCTAAAATATAAGGGTAAGTACTAGGATCAACGGGTAGATACTGATCATAAAAACAGATAGTAAATTGACCAGTTTCCGATGAAAGAAAAAGCTTGATATCTCCATCTTCTAATGCTTCACCATAGTGCTTTCCTAATCTTGGCAGTAAAACTTTACCACGTAACTCTTCCTTAAAAGGGCGCCAATCAATATCAAAATAAGCAGCATATTTAGATGCTGGACCATGTTCTAGCACATCCAACCACCAATGATTATCATCTCCTCCAATACCCATGTGGTTAGGTACAATATCTAGAATTTGTTTCATATCATGGTGGTGTAGACAGGCTACCATCGATTCAAAATCTTCTAAACTACCTATTTCTGGATTTAGCTGGCTATGATCCACAATGTCATAACCATGGAGACTACCTGAGCGAGCTTTAAGGTAAGGTGAGGCATAGCAATGGCTAATCCCTAGCTTATGAAGATAAGGAATGAGTTTTTCCCCATCAGCAAAGGTAAAAAATTTATTAAATTGTAATCGATAGGTAGCACGAGGAATATTAATAGAAGATACCTCTGTAGGCATATTTTTTTAAACCCCAAATATTAATCAGAGAAAGTATGTAAAAAACAAATAAGAGACCAGCTGGGTAGAATATGGGTTTTAATTACTTCATCTAAATACTCGGCAGTAGAAAAAATAGCTTGATTAGGAAGGGTTTTTGGCAATTGAATAGCAGTTTCTCCTAAATTTATAAATACAATTAATTGGGAGCAATCTTTAAACTGCCAAGTAACACATAACCCATTCTCAGCTAAGAAGGTGTAGGTTCCATTGGTTGAAATCATTTGGCTTAGTTTAGGTTTAATCACTTCATGGCGTAACATTAATAAGTGCTTAAATAAACTTAACCAGGCCTCTCCCTCATTACTTTCAGGTTCTTTCCAATTAAGCTTGCTATTTTGGAATGCAACAGGTTTTGTTGGATCCGGGATTCGCTCTAAGGTTTCTGGATCTTTAAAATCAGGAAATGCAGCAAACTCTCGCTTTCGTCCTTCCCGTACATTCTCTGATAACTCATCACCAAAATTGCAGAAAAATAAAAAAGGTTGCTTAGATCCCCACTCTTGCCCCATAAATAGCATAGGCGGAAATGGTGCAAGTAATATAAGTGCTGTTAACATTTTTATCTTCCTATCATCGGCTAAGGTATTAATCCGATCTCCAAAAGCACGATTTCCTATTTGATCATGGTTTTGTAAAAAAGAAATAAAAGCACCTGGCGGCAAGTCTTTACTCGATTCTCCTCTAGGTTGATTTTTTCTAAAATGGGATATTTCGCCCTGATAACCAAACCCTTGACTCAAGCATTTTGCTAAATGAGTAGTAGGACGATCTGCATAATCCACATAATACCCTGTCTTTTCTTGGGTGGCTAAGATATGCAGAATATGATGAATATCATCATTCCATTGAGCCACATACCATTTAGGCTGATTCTTTCTATTACGAATCAAGTAATGCGCTTCATTACTATCATTTTCAAGAATGAGGTGAATATGCCGATCAGAATCAATCGTACGATAAACTGTTTCGGCTAATTCCTTAAGAATATGATGATCGGAATGATCATAAATAGCATGAACCGCATCTAACCTAAGACCATCAAATTGGTATTCTAGTAGCCAAAATAATGCATTGTTAATAAAGAACTGCCGAACCCAATCAGCATTTTCCTGATCGTAGTTAATAGCTGCCCCCCAAGGGGTATGATATTTTTCAGTAAAAAAATCTGGGGCATACTGATGTAGATAATTTCCTTCCGGTCCAAAGTGATTGTAAACCACATCTAAAAACACCATTAAGCCATAGCGATGTGCTGCTTGAATTAGGGATTTCAGATCCTCAGGAGTTCCATAACTATCATCCGGAGCAAATAAATAAACCCCATCATAGCCCCAATTCCAGTGTCCCGGGAAATCAGCAATAGGCATAATTTCTAAAGCGGTAATACCTAACTCTATTAAGTAAGGAATTTTTGCCTCAAGTGCTTTAAAAGTACCCTCTGGGGTAAAGGCACCCACATGTGCTTCATAAATAACCACCTCCTCCCAAGGCCTGCCTTTCCATTTTTCATTGCTCCATTGAAATTTCTCTGGATTTATTACTTGGCTAAACCCATGAATATCTTGAGGCTGAAACCTGGAAGCAGGGTCAGGGACAACCGAGGCATCATTTATCCTATATCTATATAGAGTTCCCTCGGTTGCTTGATTCGTCTCTAGCTCAAACCAGCCCTCACTTTGTGAAGTCATTTCAAGCGAGCTGGCATCTTCTCCTAGTAATAGGGTTACTTTCTGGGCAGAAGGTGCCCAAAGGCGAAAACGAACACCTTTTGGAGTTAATTCGGCACCAAAAGGCATATGATGGTAGTACTGCATTTTTAATACTCTATCTAAACCAACTTAGATAATTGTAACAGAGATAAGATGCTCTCACGGTACCAAATATAGAAATAGCAGATAGATTAATGGAATTATTACATGGCTCTACCAAATAATCTTTAAGATAGTTTCTTTCTGAAATAAATAAACAAAACAAAATACTATGGCAATAAAAAAATCAGAACTATACAGCTCTCTTCGGACATCTTGCGATAAGCTGCGTGGAGAGATGGATACTACCCAGTATAAGGACTACGTCCTGACTCTACCTTTATTGTTTGTAAAATACATTTCAGATAAATACAAAGACGATCCCTATGCTGCAATTTACGTAGCGCGTTATGCGAGGAATCTATTCAAGAATATAAACAAGATGGTTAAAGTAAAGGAAAATTTAATCTACCTAGTAATTTTAGAGCAGATTTTTAAAGACAGGTGTACCTATGATTGCTTATTTCATGTGGTGCCCGAGGCCGGAATCGAACCGGCACGGGGTTTCCCCCAAGGGATTTTCATACCTACTACAGTTTTCACTGCTATATATCTTAAATTCGATATATATTTGTGGCTTGGACTTTCTCTTTACCCTGCTATGTTGCTTTCATAGTTTAGGTAGGAGCCGTCAAGTCTCTACACTTTCCTTTTTAAAAAAAGGCTTAGCTCGGGATTACCACCATCTATGTTATGCTGAGGTTTCCCCGAATTTGACTCCATTCACACTAGATGTTTCCATTCTAGGTGCTCAAATTTATTAAGTCCCTTGCGTCTACCTATTTCGCCACCCGGGCTTGAAATAATTGGAGGCTGGGGTCGGATTTGAACCGGCGTCCACGGCTTTGCAGGCCGCTGCATAACCCCTCTGCCACCCAGCCTAATCCATTGGCCTAATCAACATATACGATATAACTGGAGCGGGAAACGAGACTCGAACTCGCGACCCCAACCTTGGCAAGGTTGTGCTCTACCAACTGAGCTATTCCCGCCTCTTAAAGATAGATATTCTATCAGTGGGTACAGCTATGTCAACTGATATAAACTAATAATCCCCAGTTCGTACTAGTGCTGTCCAAGCTGCATTAAGGTATATTAACATAGAACCTAAGGTAAGAATAGCAGCTATATACAATAACATTAACCCAATATCCCATACTGAGATAGATCCTACTGAATTTCGATACAAAAGTAGGGAAATTGCAACCATTTGAAAGGTAGTTTTAAATTTCCCTAGCTTAGAGACGGCAACTGTATCACGCATTCCAATGCCAGCCATCCATTCACGTAAAGCAGAGACTAAAATTTCTCTACCTACAATAATCATGACTGAAATTGCCATAAGGGTAGAAGGATAACTTTGTAAAAGCAATATCAGGGATACCACCACAATAAGTTTATCCGCTACTGGATCCAAAAAAGCACCAAAAGATGAAGTCTGTTGCCATTTTCTTGCTAAATAGCCATCTAACCAATCTGTAATCGCAGCAAAAATAAACAATGCAGCACAAATCTCCCGAGTATCAGGAAGATAAAAAATAACCACCAAAGCTGGAATAGCAATAAGACGAAGAATGGTGATTACATTAGGAATTGTATAGATAGGCATATATATATAGCATTTTTCACTTGTGAAAATGAATAAGTATTTTATAACTATAGAATATTACTCATTTTAGGGTTAAATAATATCATTAATTAACCTCTATTGTGAAAGTAGTTATAAATACGATGAGCAAGATTTTCACCTATCCCTTTCACTTGAGTTAAATCTTCAATTTTTAGTTTAGAAATTTCTTGCACTCCCCCAAACTGAGCAAATAATTTTTGACGACGTGATACTCCTAGCCCAGAAATATATTTTTCTAAAAAAGTGTGATTGTATTTTTTAAGGCTACGTTTGCGGTGATGAGTAATTGCAAAGCGATGTGCTTCATTACGAATATGTTGTAATAAGTGCAACGCTTTAGAATCAGAGAGAAGTTTTATAGGGGTTTTATCTAAAAAAAATAAGGTTTCTTCCCCTTCTTTACGTTCAACTCCTTTAGCAATACCTAGTATATTAATTTGAGATAGTCCTATCTCTGCTAAACTGGCAGCAGCACAGCTTAGCTGTCCTTTACCTCCATCTACAATTAGTAGATCAGGAAGTACTTTATTTTCTTTTTTTGCTCTTGAATAGTGTCGAGTAAGTGCTTGTTTCATCGCACCATAGTCATCACCAGCAGTAACATTACTGATATTGAACTGACGATAGCGAGCTTTATCCGGGGATCCAGAATCAAATACAACACAAGAGGCTGTTGTTTCTCCTCCTTGGGTATGGCTAATATCAAAACATTCAATTTTTTTAGGAAGTATGGGCAATTGAAGTAGTTTCTGTAAATCTCCGAGGGAGGTAAAAGCATTTCCCTTTTTAATCAACCGTTGTTCTATACGATTCTCTGCATTAGCCAATGCCATAGTAACCCACTTTACTTTTGGACCTCGAGTAGGCGTAAGTAATTTAACGCTACTTCCTTTCTTGTTACTAAGTATCTCAGAGAGTAACTCTTTATCCTTAAGCTCATGACTTAATATAAGGGTAGCAGGAATATCTTGCTCAAGTTTTAAGTAATGCTGTGAAATGAATGCAGCTATAAATTCTTGTGAGGTAGTTTCTCCTTGAAACTTAGGAAAAAAAGCCTTATCCCCTAAATTATGTCCACCTCTAATAAAAAAAACATCGATACAGGCAATATCCTGCTTGATTATTACACTGATAATATCGAAATCTATACCCAACTTACTATCAATATACTGCGGTCCTTGGGTTTTTTTTAAACTAGCGATTTGATTTCGATAATGGGCCGCCTGCTCAAAATGTAGCGTTTGTACACTTTTTTTCATTTTTACTTCAAGTGAATCAATGATTTCTTTACTTTTTCCACTTAGAAATAAAGTAATAAGATGAATATCTTCTTGATAATCCTTCTCGCTGATGAATCCTACACATGGGGCAGTACAACGTTTAATTTGATATTCTAAGCAAGGTCGAGTACGGTTGTTAAAAGTAGTATCAGTGCATTGCCGTACAAGGAATATTTCCTGTAATAGCGTGATTGTTTCCCGTGCGGCATTTGCATGGGGATAGGGACCAAAGTATTGACCAAGAGAGTAATCTATTTTACGACTGAGGGTAAGTTTAGGAAACTTATCCTTGGAAATAAAAATATAGGGATAACTCTTATCATCCCTAAGTAATATATTATAGTGGGGCTGTAATGCTTTAATTAAGTTATTTTCTAAGATCAGTGCTTCACTTTCACTATGAGTAATGATGACCTCAATACTATTAATTTGGCTAATAAGTACACTATTCTTAGACGTTAAATTACCCTTTATAAAATAGCTGCTTACCCGATTTTTTAAATTTTTAGCCTTACCTACGTATAATACCTCTCCGCTTTTATGTAACATTTTATAAACGCCCGGAGAGGTAGTCAGATGCTTTAAAAAATGAGAAATATCAAACGATGCATCATTTTCCATAATTACTCAAAGAGCTAAAGCTCGATGAATATTAGATCTCCTCAACATGTTCATCTTCGGATGGTGGTGGATATTTTCTATTAATAATTATTAACGATGAATAATGCACAAGGATAAAAAGTAAAATAGCAATAGATAATCCCATCGTAAAAATTACAGGGTAAGGCATTCCTACCATGGTTTCTAATATTTCTTCCTTTTTAGAAGATTTTTTAGCAGCATAGGAAGGAAGATATTTAGCAATTAATTCATCTCGTTGTGCATCGAGATTATCTAAGACGCCGCTAAGCTTATCAACCTGATCTGTGTCTGATCCAATTTTAGCTTCAAGCAGCTGAAGATAAACTTTGCGTGTATCTTTTTGTATTTCCTCATATAAAACCCGATCGGCTAGGTGCATCCGCTCTTTTACTGTATTAACTGGAGATTTCTCTCTGGTGTGTATTAAAGCTAACCAACTGCCAGTAAATATTGCTGTACCTATAATGGCAATGATTGAAGGAATAATAACTAGCCATGCTTTTCTTATTCCATCTAAATGGGCACTACTGATTTCTTTCTTACTATCGTTGCTCATCTACTTGTTATCCTATCTAAACTCAAGAAAGGGGTTACAAAAAATTCGATAGCTATTTAAAACTAGCTAAATAAATACATCATTAGATGACTAACATAGTATAAATCCATTTTTTTAGCTTATAAAAAATTAATTTTTTATTTATTTTCCTAACAGAGTTCTTTACTATATCTGCCTATTGATCTGCTTTAAATAAGAGCTATCTGGTATGAAAGGGAAAAAAAAGAATTTAGATTTTATTTTTAAACTCTTAAGAAGAAACTATAAACGCAGTCCCCTTGTTCTTAGTTTACTCATAAAAATTATTCCTAATCTTTTTACACTTGAAAAACGCTATCCTCGTCTTTTTTTCCCCTTAATACTTTTAATCCTAGGTGGATTATATGGATATGAGTTATATGCCCGTTCCCAAATGATATATATGGGTATCCCTAAAGTCTTAGATAAGACATCTCCCTATACATGGACTCGTATCTTTCGTAATCATGGCTATATAGTGGGTTATTCAGATCTTCGAGGCAATCCTCTCTGGGTAAGCTATTTATTAAAACCGGTATCGGAAAATACCCCTTCTTATAAACGTCCTCCTAGATTTAGCTCAGACTGGCGTAATTTCTACCTTACAGATCATGATTCATATACAGGGAGTGGTTATGATCGAGGACATATGGCACCGAATTATGCAATTAGTCATATCTATGGACAAATAGGACAGTTAGATACTTTCAAAATCACTAATATCACACCCCAAACTAAAAACTTGAATGAAAAGCTCTGGGAGCGGTTAGAAGAGGTAGGGATTAATCACTTTGCCAAACAATTTGGCGAAGTACGGGTATTTACTGGCCCTATTTTTGGAGATAATCCCCAGCGACTTAAATCCTCTTTTTTAATACAAGTTCCAGAGAGTTTTTACAAGATATATCTTGTTCCACCTAAAGAAAAAGGTGAAATACCTAAAGTACTGGCATTTATCATGCCACAAAAAGTAAGAGGTAATGAGCCGCTAGATCGCTATCTTGTCAGTGTGGATGAGGTAGAAGAAAAAACAGGATTTGATTTTTTTCATAAATTAGATGACCAGATAGAGCAAAAATTAGAAGCTGAAATTAATCCTAACCCTTGGGATTTGAAATCAGTATCTAAACTACCCAGCCGCTATTAATTGATAAAATATAAAATAATGGAGCGTAATGCGTGATTAACAATAAAAGAAATTTTGCGATAAGCATTATTACAATTTTCTGCTTATTAAACAGTCCAATACTATTAGCGGAGGAAGAACTGGTTCGAACCAGTTGGTTTGGTGGTCCTGTTTATGATGGCGATCCAGATCTAAGTATCAGTGCTGCACTTATTCAAGCAGGTGGAGGAGAAAAAAACTTTAGCTTTAAAAAAGCACTAGTATCTATGCTAGGAGAGAAAGCAGTTAATCAAGAAGTGATAAAATTAACTGAAAAGCATGGAACAAAGATGATTAATAGCTGGATGACTGGAATGGATTTTGCGGTTAATTCTGCAATTAAGCATATGAATGACCGTGGTATTAAATTTCCTGATGCTCCTACTAACATGACTGGAGTAGTTCTTGCTAAAACACTAATTAAGTCAGGTACTGCACCAGATGGTGCCTATTGGGGAGGGTGGATGTTTGATAACATTATCCCCCATAGTATTCATAATCAAGTCATGATTGATATTGATAATAAACATGACTATAGATTCAATAAAGAACTACATTGTATCTTAAACTTAGCTATGTACGATGTTGCTCAATCTCTAGGTGAAACTCAAATTAAGTTATCTGCACTTGCTTCAAAGTACTGTACTGATGATTAGGTAATCTATTATGATGATTAGGTAATTTAAGAACCCTGTGAAATATAAGGAGGCAATATGAGTGAAATTCAAAAAGAGGTACTTGCAGCTAATCAAAAATATGCGGCAAATTTTGGTGAAAAAAGTAAATTGCCTATGCCTCCAGGGCGACACTTTGCTATTTTAACCTGCATGGATGCACGATTAGACCCAGCAAAATTTGCTGGCCTTTCCGAAGGAGATGCTCATGTAATCCGCAATGCTGGAGGAAGAGCCACTGATGATATTATCCGCTCTTTAGTAATTTCTTATAAATTACTAGGCACCTATGAATGGTTTGTAGTGCACCACACAGACTGTGGTATGGAAGTATTTACTAATGAAATTATGACCGATCTTTTAGCCAAAAGTTTAGAGACTGCTGTCTTAGATGAAAATGGTTGGAAAGATGTAGGTGTAAAGCCTGGAAGTTTGGAAGGTAAATATATTAATTGGCTCCCTATTGCTGATCAAGCTCAGAGCGTCTTTGAAGATGTACAGCGGATTCGCACACATCCACTAGTTCCTAGTCATATACCTATTTATGGTTATATTTATGATGTAAAATCAGGGAGACTCATAGAGGTACCTAAAGCAACAGAGATAGGTGCGGTACTTAAATAAGAATTTGCAGGAAGAAAAAAGTAGTAGCCATTTTAAAACTAATAAAATAATAAAAATGGCTACTTATTTTAAATGTTTTTATAGCATGGGCAAGGAATAGAAAACCATTGAGGAATATCACTATCAATTCTTAATGCAACTAGCTTTCCTCCCCAGACACATCCCCCATCTAGTGCAAACATAGATTGATTATAAATACCTGGATTTAATGTAGCCCAGTGACCGAAAATAACCTTAGTTTTTTGGTGTTTTCGAATAGACATGTCAAACCAAGGAATCAATCCTTTATTGCTAGTTTCACTATTTGGAGAATACTTTTCTTTTAAGGAAATCTCACCTACACTATTACAATAGCGTACTCGAGTAAGCCCATTAGAAATGAGTCGTAGACGATCCCAACCTCTTAAATCTTCACGCCACTTATTTGGGGTATCTCCATACATATGGGCTAAAAATTCTTGCCAACTCTCTCCCTGCAACACTTTTTCTAAAGATCGTGCATAAACTACTCCTCTAGGAATATCCCATTGGGGCAGTAACCCTGCATGCACCATAATAATATTTAATAAAGAGCCCTGATAAAGTAAAGGACGATACCGTAACCAAGTTATTAACTCTTCCCTATCTGATGCATCCAGTATTGTGCTTAAGGTATCGGAAAGGCTAGGCTCTTTAATTTTTGCAGCAAGTGCAAGTAGATGAAGATCATGGTTACCCAAGACGGTAACTGCTCTATCTCCTAAGCTACGGATAAATCGCAGTGTTTCAAGAGATTTTGGTCCCCTATTTACCAAATCTCCAGTAAACCATAATTGATCACATTTAGCGTTAAATTGAATATGATTTAAAAGTTGTTGCAACTCATCATAGCATCCCTGAATATCCCCTATGGCATAAATCGCCATATTTTTAATGAATGCATCCAGGTACAGCCAATGAGAAAATGCCTATATTCGCTTCAAAAGCAACCCCATCCTCGGTAACCATACAGTAACTACCCTGCATCGTACCTACCGGAGTTTCAAGCATGGCACCACTGGTATAACAAAATTCTCCACCTGGCTTTAGATAGGGCTGTTTTCCAACCACGCCTTGTCCATGTATTTCTTGTATTTGCCCTTCCCCATTAGTAATCACCCAGTGCCTTGTTAATAGGGTTACTGCTACCGTATTTAAGTTACGAATTTTTATAGTATAAGCAAAAATATACCTAGAGTCAGTAGGATCTGACTGCTCCTCAACAAAAAAGGTCTCTGCTGTTACTGCAACTTTATAAGCGGAATCTTCCATGAGACTAGCTATTAAAATATTACATTTTTCTGTCTTTATATCTTGCAGCAACTAGAGATGCACCCCACAAGCCAACTTTCGGTTCTAAAATCACTTTAACTGGGATATGCTCCAACAATACAGATAAACGCCCCTTATTAAGGAAAGCTTTCATAAATCCACCTGCCTGTAAATATTTAAGTATTTTAGGAGCAATACCTCCTCCTATAAATACACCCCCTTGAGAAATACAAGTAAGCGCTAAATTACCTGCTTGTGCTCCATAAATTTGAGCAAATAATTCCAATGATTTATTCGCCAAAGAATCTTCATATTCCATAGCAAAGCGACTAATAGCTGCTGCGGGATCTCCTTCTCGCATCGCATCTTTTAGTGCAGGATTTTCAGCAGCTGGACTCTGCTCTTTGAGAAAACGATAAATGTTAACAAGTCCGCTACCCGATAATAAGCGCTCATAGGAAACCCTAGCTAAACTCTGAGAGAGATATTCTAATAATTTAATTTGAAATGGCCCTGAAGGAGCAAAATCTACATGTCCTCCTTCAGTAGCTAATACTTGATAATGTCCTAATTGTTCATGCCACACTAAAAGTGCTTGACCTAATCCTGTACCTGCTCCAATAAGTGTTTGCGGTGCTTTTAGTTCAGGATCTCCTTGTTGTAACACCGCAAAATCATCTGGGCATAAACACTCAATACCATAGCCTTGTGCTTGAAAGTCATTAATTAAAATGACTTGTGGTATTTTAAATTTTACTTTTAGTGCCTCTGGATCAAGTTGCCAAGGAAGATTAGTTGCTTTAGCAACCCCATTAACCACAGGACCTGCTACAGCAAAACAAGCACTTACAAGATCTTTAGTGATTTTATTATCCACTTCAGATAAAAATTCTTGCAGTAAAGTATCAAAGCTCAAATAATCATTACTATGATAACGATGTTCTACCAGAACGTGGCGATCCTCTCTTTTCTCTGCCCACTCGATAATCTGAAATAGGGTTTTAGTGCCTCCAATATCTGCTGCTAATACTCTCATTGTTTATTCTCCCACACTTGTGCTGCCTGCTTATCTAAATACCAAAAAACTTCTTTTTTAGCTTGTAGCAGGAGTTGAATTGGATAATCCCTACCTTCTGGATTTTTTAAAATATTAGCAATCACTGGAGATTTATCTATTCCAGCAGCTAAAAATAAAACTTGATGTGCTTGTTCAATTAAAGGATAGGTGATACTAACTCGCCATGTACTCAATTTTTCTACATATACTGCCGCAACTAAACGATCATGTATTTCCAAAATAGAAGTATGAGGAAAAAGAGAGGCAGTATGCCCGTCTGCCCCTACCCCTAAAAGAATAAGATCAAATTTATTATCGGGTAAGTAATTTTTTAAAAGTTCAGCATAGCTATTTGCTGATACTTGAGGATTAGGATCTTCGGTTGGTATTCTAAATACTTGATAGGGGGGAGTAGGTATTTGATCGAGAAAGGACTCTCGTGCCATACGGTAATTACTATCCTTATCATCCATAGGTACATAGCGTTCATCGCCAAAATAGATATATACTCGTGTCCAATCTATTTCATCTATATAGGGTGTACTTGCTAACAGTTTATATAAACCCTTTGGCGTGTTACCTCCAGATAAGGCAACATGAAACGAACCCTTTTGACTAATTGCTGAATTAGCCACCTCTTTCCAATAATCTGCTGCACCTTGATAAAGATCAGATTGAGTAGGAAATACTCGGATTCTATCCATAATTCACCCCATTTATCCTATATTAATGATTAAAATACCATATAAGTTTATTTGCAATTAGCCAATCGGCTTAAACTTAATTGGCATGGTTAAATTAAGTGATCTCAACCTTAATTTGCTTAAATAAAGCAAATAATGCACTTATTGCAGTTAATTTTGGCACAAAGATAATAAGTATACCTACTACCACAAGAGCTGCCGCTAGAGGTACATCAGTTAAAATACTTCCTTGATTACCATAAATAGAGAGCCGATATAAACTAATATTTTTTACTACTTTAGTGATGAGCGCTATAAATTTTTCATATTGTTCTTTAAACATATCTGTATTTTGCATATTTTACACTACCTATATTTTGTACTGATAGTACTTAAAAAAAATATTAATAACTATATATTAAACTTGATTAGGTAAAACAGGTTTTCCTGTAGCGGCAACCTGTTCAATAATTTTAACGGCTAAATCAACCCCTCCTGATTTTTTTATTGATTCTTGCATTTTCAATGCCTTCTCTTTGTAAGATTTATCTTCTAGCACCTTTTTAATTGCCTCAGTGAGCCTAGGAGCAGTTAGTCGAAAAATATGTACTACCTCCCCTACCCCAGTCCATGCAATACGTGCGGCAACACCTGGTTGATCGCTAGTAATAGGAATAGCAACTAAGGGTACACCATTAGTGAGTGCTTCTAAAGTTGAATTTAATCCTGCATGGGTAATCATCAATGTAGCTCGTTTTAATAATTCTAATTGAGGAGCATAATTGACTACGATTGGATTTCCAGGCAGAGAAGGAAGCATTGTTTTATCCCCCGATCCTCCTAGGGACAGTACTAATTGAATATTTAAATTTTTACAAGCATCAGCAATAATATGAAAAGTACTTTCTGCCTTATTTTGAATAGTACCTAAAGAGGCATAAACTAAAGGTTTATCTGATGATAATTTCTCCCATGGAAACCCTATCTCTTCTCGGTGCTCTTCCGAATGGTAAGGTCCTGTAAAATGAAAATAGGGAGGTAAATCAGTTCTAGGAAATTCAAATCCTTTAGGTTGTTGGCTAATTTGAGCAAGGGAGGAATAATCATCATTAGGATTAGGATGAAGCGGAAGCCCCCACTGCTTCCGATAGCTACTTAGCACCCTACTAATAGGTTTTGATATATAGTAGAGTAACTGATATCCCATCCAGTTTCTCATATTGCCAAGCAGGCTATTAGGGCGATAATGCCAAGGCATAAATACAGGAGGAATAGATGAATCTGCGTTAAGCACTACGGCACTACATATACTCACAAAAGGAATCTGTAAGTATTCAGCAACCCCATCTGCACCTCGGGAGGTTTGATCGATAAGTAGCACATCAATCCCGGTTGTTTTAATTATTTGAGGAGCATCTTCCATAATAGCAGCTGCCTTTCTTCCAAATAAGGCAATTGCATGGCGTAATGCAGTGAGTCCATCTGTTTTCCCCATTTCCGCAAGAGGATCATCCATACTTCCTAATGGAAAATCATGCGTACCTATAGGCGAGAAATCCAGGTTTGCGGCGACCACTCTAGCTTGTGCATCTAAAAAATTAATTACAGTTACTTTATGTCCACGTTCTTTTAATTTTTGCCCTATAGGGAGAAACGTGTTTAAATGCCCAGTTGCTGCAGGGCAAACAATACCAAAATGAGTCATGAATAAAAGGCTCCGAAGCGATTGATTTTTGTTTCAGTAATATAACTAAAAAATGGCCTACATTATAGGCATTTATTTAAGTTTGTCATGATTAGTTTTCAATATATTATTTTTATTACATTTTACATAATATTTTCTTTCTATCCGTTTAAGATTTTTTCTCAAGAATTTTCTGCTCATCACTTAGCAGAAAAGGCAAAGATTAACGCATTTCAAGCAAGTAAAAATCAGCCGCTGCAACTATCAGAATCAGAAATCGAGTTTAAAGAATCAAAAAGACTACAAGGATTTGAACAAGGATTTATTCAAAGAAACAGGTTAGATGAAATTAATCCTAAATCCCTTGAGTGGGGTACAGATCTTTTCTCTGGGGATGGAATATATTTACGCACAATTGATCGGGATTTTGAAGTTGGTCTTCATGGTTATTTGCAAATAGATCACCGATCTTTTTTTGGCCCAACGCCTAACCTTTTAATGGCAAGACGTGCCCGCCCCTATATTGCTGGCAGAGTATTTCGTTATCTTAACTTTAAGTATATGCCGGACTTTGGTCAATTTAGGCAAGTACTTACAGTGGATGGGTTTCTTGATTTTAGCTATTGGTCTCAATTTCGAATCATGGCAGGGAAATTTCGTCTTCCTGTAGAACTAGAAATGCAGCAAACTGCTCGAGAAAATTTATTTATTGAGCGAGGTCTGCCTATGAATTTAGTCCCCAATCGAGGAACTGGAATCAAATTTTACGGAGATGTGCTAGCTAATCGGCTGAGTTACCAATTTGGTTTTTTTACCGGTATGCGAGACAATACCATTACTACTGATTTCCAATCCTATGATGGCTATGATTTTACCGCAAGGGTGATGGCACATCCTTTCATTAATCAAACCGATCATTGGTTAAAGGAGCTTGGGATCGGAGTAGGTAGTATGTATGGTAATGTAAGTGGGCAGATCTCTAATTTTAGAGATCCAGGTCAAGGCATTGGAGGAATTTATTTTTTTCAGTATCAAAATGGTACTGTTGCCGCTGGACAGAACTTTGATATTGCCCCTCAGTTCTACTACACTCGAGGTCCTTTTAGAGCCTTTGGAGAGTATGTGTTTCATAATCAGAATATAAAAAATACTACCGCTAGAGGAACGCTTAATCACCAAGCCTGGCAAGTTGCTGCCTCTTATATCCTCACCGGAGAAAATGCTGTTTTTGTTCCAAGTGGAGTCATTGTAAAACACAATTTTGATCCATCTCAACACTATTGGGGGGCAGTGGAAATCAAAGCTCGCTATAATGAGCTTTATGTAGATCCTCATGCTTTTCCTTTATTTGCTGATCCTAATAAAAGTGCAACTGGTGCAAAAGGATGGACTGTAGGCGTAAACTGGTATTTCACCTCTCAAATGAAAGCAATGTTGGACTATCAGCAAGCCACCTTTCAAGGAAAAGGAGGTAAAACCCTTGGAAATCATGGGGTAGAACACTTGCTTATGACTAGGCTACAATATGTTTTCTAGCTTAAAAGGAAATTTATAATTTCTTTATAATAAGCTCACCAGTCTGCTGTTTTTTACACCCACCGCTTTATCATGCACAGTTTTTTAAACTTAATAATGTATATATCCATACATGCTAAGTAGTTCTTATTCTAAATTAATTACCTGTTAGATTAAAAATTCTAACTCAATTAACCTTTCTTAAAACAGTCAGATAGGTCGGGAGGATTGCTATTCCTTCTCCCACTAAGAACCTGCTTGTGATTTTCATCGCACCCTGACAAGGCAATGCTGACAGTTAAAGTGCTCGTAGCTTTAAGCTATCTCCCTGTGTTTTTCTATCAAATAATTTCTTTTACCACTGCATTATTTCCTATGCAGGTTGCAACTTTTGTAGCCTTAGCCCTATAGTTATATATAATTTTTAATTATATATAACTATAAAAATATAATTTTATTTAATATAAAATATTAAATATTATTCAAGGAAGTTTTAATCAGATCATTCTTGTCTTAATTATAGGAAATTACATATGGAACTAGGATATATAGTATCTGGCTTATTCGTGGGATTTGTAGTGGGTTTGACGGGAGTAGGCGGTGGTTCGCTTATGACTCCAATTTTAATTTTTGGATTTGGTCTCTCTCCCTTAAGAGCAGTCGGTACTGATCTACTCTTTGCTGCACTTACCAAGATAGGTGGAGTTTGGAGCCATTGGCACCATCACACCATTCAGTGGCACATTGTGGGATTTCTCGCCTTAGGCAGTATCCCTTCAACATTAATTACTTTACAAATATTAAAAACTTTTCAATATCATGATCAACAGCTTACCTATGTAATTAATTTAATCTTAGGCATAGCATTAATTTTAACAGCCCTTGCGTTATCGTTAAAAGGTTGGCTAATAAATACTATCAAAGCTAACAATTCCTCTAAGGTTGTACTAATCATTCGACATCTGCGATCGAATCAAGATTTTATTATGATAAGTACGATTGTTACTGGTTGGGTATTAGGGTTTATCGTCACTATGTCTTCAATCGGAGCAGGTGCTTTAGGATCTGTTGCTTTATTGTATCTCTACCCAAATCTATACATGAATCAGCTCGCAGCTACTGATATTGCTCATGCAGTCCCTTTAACTATCATTGCTGGTTTAGGGCATTGGCATTTAGGATCAGTAGATACACATATTTTGTTTAATCTCCTTTTAGGCTCTCTTCCTGGGGTTTTTCTAGGTAGTCGTTTAAGTATTAGTATTCCAGATAGAGCCATACAAATTACTCTTTCTACTTTGCTCATGCTAATTGGTATTAAATTCATTCTTTAAATATAAAAATTTAACCATTAATGCAATATGTACTTATCTGCTTCGTATCTGGCTTTGTAGTAGAATATATGGCATATCATACTATTTTTATTATTTTTTTTAGCTTTATTTTTTTTCTTTCAAAAGGGGTTTTTTCTCAGGAATTATCTACCAATAAATTCGATAAAACTAACCCTAAATCCCTTGAGTGGGGTTCGGATTTTCTATCTGGAAAAGGAATTTATTTACGTACTACCGATCGAGATTTTGAAATAAGTATTCACGGCTATTTACAAATAGATCAGCGATCTTTTTTTGGGCCCACTCCTAATATTTTAATGGCTAGACGTGCCCGTCCTTCTATTGATGGCAGGCTATTTCGCTATTTTAGTTTTAAATACGCACCTGATTTAGGTCAATTTAGAACTAACCTTGTTGTGGATGGATTTGTTGATTTTAGTTACTGGTCTCAATTTCGAATCATGGCAGGAAAATTTCGCCTTCCTGTGGGGTTAGAAATGCAGCAAACTACTCGAGATGCTTTATTCATTGAGCGAGGACTTACTATGGATTTAATTCCTAATCGAAGTACTGGAATACAATTTTATGGGGATCTATGGGAAAATCGCTTAAGTTATCAATTTGGAGTCTTTGCAGGTATGCAGGATAATACAAACACTACTGATTTTGATGAGTCTCATGGCTATAATTTTGCCGCAAGAGTAATGACCCATCCTTTTATCAATCAAACCGATCATTGGCTAAAGGCACTTGATATTGGGATAGGCAGCATGTATGGCAATACAAATGGGGAGCTCTCTAATTTTAGAGAGCCTGCCCAAGGAATTGGAGGAATTTATTTTTTTAATTATCAAGATGGCACCATTGCTGCTGGGCAAAATTTTACTATTGTTCCTCAATTTCATTATATTCAAGGCCCTTTTAGAGCGTTTGGAGAATATGTGTTCCGTACCCAAAATGTGCAAAACATAGCTGTTCAACGTACCCTTTATTATCAAGCTTGGCAAATTGCCGCTTCCTATATCTTAACCAAGGACGATACTATTTTTGATTCAAATAGAATTCCAGGTGGAGTCATCGTAAAAGAAATTTTTAATCCATTCCAAGGACATTGGGGTGCAGTGGAAATTAAAGCTCGCTACAATGCGCTTTATGTAGATTCTCATGCTTTTCCTTTATTTGCTAATCCCAACCAAAATGCAAGTAGTGCCAAAGGATGGGCTATAGGGGTGAACTGGTATTTCACCTCTCAAACAAAAATGATGCTGGACTATCAGCAAGTCACTTTCCAAGGAGTAGGAGGAAAAACACTTGGAAATAATGGGGTAGAACACTTACTGATGGCTAGGCTACAATATGCCTTTTAATTTAAAATGGAGTCCATGATTTCTCTTCAGTAAAGCGGATGTACTCCACATTTACTCCGGCACGCCAACCAGAACTATTGCGCATGACTGCCAGTACTAAATCATCTTTTTTCATATAGCTGACTTTGATATTTCCAGGAAAATCTACACTATTCCCCATATTCGAAATTCTTTGAAAAAGCATTTCTGGATCATCCAAATGATAAATAAAAATAAATACTTTGGAGGCATTACCGCCAATATCAAGCCCTACTGACGGGATACGCCAGTATATTTCTTGATCCTGCCAATCCTCTCCATGTAATATCCCTTTACCATAACGCACCCCAAAAAGTGCAGCTCCTCCATTTTCTGTACCAGAAATATAGGCGGTAGGATCGCCATATTTTTTAAATATATTCTTTACTGCTTTTTGAAAGCTATTAATAGAAACATCAAGAGATTGGGCTGCTATACGAATAAGATCTGTATGGATAAAATCTTCTGCTGTATCACTACTCTCTTCAGTCTCTGATGCATCACTGCTCTCTTCAATCTCTGAAGATTCAAGCTGTTGTGCTTCTATTTCTTCACCATTGTTATCATTAATTAAATCAATTGTACTGACTGTAGCTCCATAAGCTATGGTATAAACAGCTAGAAATATAACCGTTAGCACAAAATGCCAGATCCTATTCATATTCCCTCCACTTTTTTACTTCCCTTTATTTTTTAGAATGGAATCCATGATTTTTTATCAGTGAATTTCATATAATCTATATTTACCCCTGCTCGCCAACCTACACCAGTACGAATAGGTGCTAAAATGAGATCTCCTGCCTGCTGATAATTAACCCCTATACCACCTACTACATAAAAGCTTCCACCAACACCCGGAATTCTCTGAAAGATATCATTAGGGTTTTTTAAGTGATAGACTAAAATAAATACTTTAGAAATATTACCCCCTGCATCAAAGCCTATAGAAGGGCTACTCCAGTAAACATTTTTATCTTTCCAAGTTTTGCTATGGAGTATGCCTTCTCCATAGCGAAGGCCAATCCCTAATGCTCCTCCCCCTTCGGTACCGGTAATATAACCATTAGGGTTACCCTGCTTCTTAAATACCCCTTCAATCACTTCAGCCAGTGCCTTGGTTGATTCTCCAAAGAAGTCTGAAGCTGCACTAATGACTCCTTGTTGAGAATACTCTTGATCCTGTGTCTTAGTATCTGCATAAAGCAAGGTACCATAGCTTATTAAGAAAAATAATAAAAAGTATTTCACTATAGCCAGTTTACTTTTCATCTTAATCATTAGCATCACCACCAATAATAACCAAAGGGAGAAAAGCCATAGGGATACATATAGGGATAACCAAATCCATATCCGTATGGGTAACCAAAACCAAACCCGCCATAACCACCATAACCACCATAATAAGGATAATAATAACGAGCTGTAATCGGCTCCCAAAGATAGTATTTTACAGTCTGTATTACCGGAAATGGATAAGAGAGCTCCCCAATTTTTCTTTCTTCCAAGTCTATTACTTTGCCGTAAATCGTAATTTCTCGATCTTTTTTATAAATCTCTGGATCTAAAAACTCAGCAACTGTAGCAATAAAACGGCCATCGCTTTTATCCCCTCCTACAGGTCGACCTTCATCTCCTAAAGGTTGAGCAAGGATTTCAAAAACAGTACCCTCTTTTTTATTATGGATACTAGCAATTTTTCCTCCCCAACGTATAAAACTGCCTTGATATCGGTGAACATCAGCTTGTACTGCCTGAATACTAGGGTTTTTAGGAGGCTGATCTCGAATCAATTGAGGCACTTGGCTCTCACAACCGATTAATATCAAAGCAGTAAAAATAAGTGCTATTTTTTTTAGCATAGAGTATTTTTTTTAAATTAGAGTAATTAATTCATGAGATAGTTATAAACTATTTGGCTAATTTTTTAATAAGCAAGTATCAATTCACCTAATTTTCACTATGGAACCCACTTCATCTTATTCTAGTACAAATAAACAAGAAACGATTGTTTTACTTCATGGACTTTGGATGTATAAACTTGGTCTATATCCTATGGCGAAACGCTTAAGAAGCTATGGATATCATGTCATTTGTTTTGGTTATCCCTCCGTACGAAAATACCCTAAGGAGATCGTTGAGACGTTACATCAAAAAGTGATTCACTTAGAAAATGAAACTATTCATTTTGTAGGTCATAGCTTAGGCGGATTGCTCATTCAGCATTTTTTTGAAACCTATCCTGATCAAAAACCAGGACGTGTGATTGCGTTAGGTAGCCCTTTTGCAAGCAGCAAAGCTGCTCATCGAGTTTATACTCTTCCTCTA
The DNA here is from genome assembly GCF_902810445.1 of Candidatus Nitrosacidococcus tergens. Taxonomy (NCBI): domain Bacteria; kingdom Pseudomonadati; phylum Pseudomonadota; class Gammaproteobacteria; order Chromatiales; family Chromatiaceae; genus Candidatus Nitrosacidicoccus; species Candidatus Nitrosacidicoccus tergens. The sequence goes on from NZ_LR778175.1 coordinate 948,907, forward strand.
GGCCGTCATATTTTAGGAAAATGTGCAGGAGAGAAATTATTACTTGAGCCTAGAGCACCTTGGCATTTTAAACAAGAGCTAGGGGTTATTTCCGGTACTCGCAGTGCAGATTTAGGCAAAATCATTGCTCAGCTTTCTTTACCAAATGATGGAACCGTCACCGTTGAAGAAACAAAACAAGAAGGAATGACAGAACATTGCTTGCTAGAAATCAACCACAATGGGTTACTTTTTTCTCCACTAGTAGTACCCTTTATTGATCGATTTTTACAAACGGGTCGTTTTAAGGAACAATAAATTATAGCTCTCCCCAAAGGGTAAGAACAATGTTCCGACTACCTCCATGATCTCTATGTTCACCAAAATAGATTCCCTGCCAAATTCCTAGGTTAAACTGACCTTGAGTAATAGGAATCTGTACACTCGATCCTAAAATACTACTTTTAATATGGGCAGGTAAATCATCACTACCTTCTAAAGTATGGCGATAATAAGGCTCATTTTCAGGTACTACTTGGTTAAAAAAACTTTCAAAATCAGTTCGAACAATAGGATCGGCATTTTCATTAATCGTTAATGATGCGGAGCTATGTTTAATGAAAACATGTAATAGCCCTGTTTTGATTTGCGCAAGTTCTGGCTGGCAAGCTACTTTAATTTCTTGCGTGATTAAATGAAATCCCCGCCGATACGAGTTTAATTGAATTTCTTTTTGAATCCACATAAATTAGCGTATTTAAATATTAAAAAAGAAATGGCTAAACAAAACATACTTTTCATTATTGCATATGATTTTGATGGTACCTTAGCCCCTGGTAATATGCAGGAGTATAATTTTATTCCCGCACTCAACATTGAACCAAAAGATTTCTGGACTGAAACAGAGAAAATCGCCAAAGAGCAAAGTGCGGATAAAATTTTAGCTTATATGAAGCTTATGCTGCAAAAAGCAAGCACAGCTCAAATACCCATTCGAAAGGAAGATTTTATCCAATATGGAAAAGACATTGAGTTATTTCCCGGTGTAAAAGATTGGTTTGATCGGATTGATAAATACGGAAAAGCACATGGAGTTAAAGTAGAGCATTTTATTATTTCTTCAGGATTACGAGAAATGATAAAAGCAACACCCATTGCAAAGAAGTTTAAAAAAATCTATGCCTCTGGATTTATGTTTGATGAAAATGGAGTTGCAAACTGGCCTGCTCTTGCCATTAACTATACGACTAAAACACAATATTTATTTCGTATCAACAAAGGCACTCTTGAGGAGCACGATGATTCTCAAATTAATCAAATTAATAAATACGTTGCTCTAGAGAAACGGTCAGTGCCTTTTGAAAATATAGTATTTATTGGAGATGGGGAAGCCGATATTCCTTGTATGCGGTTAGTAAAAGATAAAGGAGGATATTCTATTGCTGTATATGTATACAATCGAAAAAAACGTAAATCTCAAGCTAAAGTGCATCAATTAGTAACAGATGGGCGTACTACTTTAGTAGCCACTGCAAATTATGAAGAAAATAAAACAATCGATCGGGCAGTCAAAGCGATGATTGACAGAGTAGTAGCAACACATACGCTACATGAAATAAGCAGAAAAACCTAAGAAGCTATTTTTTCAAGCTCGGCAGTAGGATTGCTGCTGTTTTGTACTTTTTGTAGCATATCTCGTACATAACAACCGCACTTGCCACAATCTTGAATAACACCAAGTTCATCTCGCAGACCGTGAATACTATTCGTTCCTTGATCAATTGCTTGTTGTAATTTTTTATCACTGACTGCCCGGCATACACAGATATACATAACTACTATCCTCTATTGTTTTTATACCTCCATATAAATACAAATGAGAATGATTGTCAATGTACTTTTAATAAAAAATAAATATATTAATGAAATCAATCAAGTAATCCTTGAAACTGAGATTCATCTAAGATAGCTATTCCTAGATTTTGTGCTTTATTTAATGTTGATCCCGGTTGAGTACCGACAACCACATAGTTTGTTTTAGATGAAATATGACTATTTACCCTACCTCCTAGTGTTTGTATTTTCTCTTTAGCTTGGTTGCGAGTCATTGCAGCTAAAGTACCAGTAAAGACAAAAATTTGATTTAAAAGCGGTAAGTGATGAGAATCTTCTTCCTTATAGATGCCATCTTCTGCCCAAAAAACTCCTTCTTCTTGTAGTTTATATATCACTTCACAATTATGATTTTGGCGGAAAAAAACCACAATATGAAAAGCAACAACAGAACCTATCTCCGGGATTTTTTGAAGTTGTTCTTCATCACTTGCCATTAAAGCAGTTAAAGAACCAAACTCTCTTGCTAGCAGTTGTGCGGTAGTCTCCCCCACTTCACGAATACCTATCGCATACAGAAAGCGAGCAAATGTAGTTTTTTTACTTTGCTCAATCGCACTTACTATCTGAGTAGCTCGTTTTTCTCCAATACCCTCTAAAGTTGACAATTTTTCTATAGTGAGCTGATATAAATCAGCCGGATCTTTAACTAAGTCTGACTCTACAAGCTGAGCAATGATTCTTTCTCCTAAACCACAAATATTCATGGCTTTTCTAGAAACAAAATGCTTAATCATTCCTTTTCGCTGAGCTGGACAATACAATCCACCACTACAACGAGCTATGGTATTTTCCTGATCCTTAACTACCTCAGAGTTACAAACAGGGCAGCATTGAGGCATAACAAAAGGAGTGCTATTTTCTGGGCGACTTTCTAAGATAACACTTATTACTTCAGGAATTACATCCCCAGCCCTGCGGACTAAGACTCTATCTCCGATCCGAATGTCTTTTCGCTGCACTTCTGATTCATTATGCAGGGTAGCATTACGAATCACTACTCCGCCTACCAAGATAGGATCTAATCGTGCAACAGGAGTGAGCATACCAGTACGTCCCACCTGAACTTCAATGGCAAGCACTTGAGTGGAGACTTCTTGGGCAGGAAATTTATAGGCAATTGCCCAGCGGGGTGCTCTAGCAGTAAAACCTAGACTATTTTGCTGCGTTAAATCATCTACCTTGAATACCACACCGTCAATTTCATAAGGTAATTGAGATCGTAGCCCTGATAGTTTTTCAAGATATGCCCAACATTCATCCATATCACAAACAAGTTGACTATAAGGAGAAATAGGAAATCCCCATTCCTTTAGCTGCATTAAGACTCTATTTTGAGAAGTAGGAATATTGCCTTGTCCTACTTCTCCTATCCCATAACAAAATATAGCTAAGGATCGAGTTGCGGTAATTTTAGAATCTAATTGGCGTACACTTCCGGCTGCTGCATTTCTTGGGTTAACAAAAGGTTTTTCTCCTTTTAATTTACTCTCTTGATTTAATTGATAGAAAGCTACCTTAGGCATATATACCTCCCCTCGTACTTCTAAAATATTAGGCACATTCCTTCCCCTAAGTTGTAAAGGAATAGTGGGAATAGTACGGATATTATGAGTGATATCTTCTCCAACTTGACCATCTCCTCGAGTGGCTCCTTGAGTAAGTATTCCATTTTGGTAGCACAAATTAACCGCTAGCCCATCTAATTTAGGCTCAGCCACATAGCAAATCTTAGATAAATCTAGTCGTTCCTTATTTCTTTGATCAAAATGTTCTAGCTCATTCCTATCAAAAGCATTATTTAGTGAGCGTAAAGGTACCTTATGCTGTAGCTTAGCAAAGGTTTTTAGTGGAGCAGAACCTACCCGTTGGGTAGGGGATTGAGGTGTAATAAGGGCTGGATATTTTCTCTCTAAATCCTCTAATTCCTTGAAAAGTTGATCGTACTCAAAATCTGCAATTAAAGGTTGATCAAGTACATAGTAAGCATAGTCATACTCATAAATTAAATGTCGTAACTCTTTAATGCGCCCTTGGTCCCTATTATTATAAGGAGTAGGCATAAACATACGCTAAATTTACATTCCTAAGGATCGGCGGTTACGATTAAAACTAAGAATTCGCTCCTTAATATGAGCAATTGTTTCTGTGGTTAGGATATTTCTTTTTTCATCTTTTAGATCGCCATTTAGATTTCTTGCAAGAATACGAGCAAAATTTAGCATTGCTTCAAAAGCTGCAAATCCCCCAGAAGGACCTGGTAATCTCATAAATAGGGTAAGCCCTGGTGTGGTAAAACTATTCATTTTATCCAAATTGAATGTTCCAGGTTTAACCATATTGACTATACTAAAAATAGGTTTGTCACGGGCATAAGCATGGAAAATGCTCATTTCCCCAAATTGGAGTCCGTGCTCTATAAAAATGGAAGCGATATCTCTACCTTGAAATACCCCTTTCCCCCGAGCCGTGACAGTTAGAGCAATTATAAGTTCTGGCCCCAGTTCCGTAGTAGGTTGCTTTTTAGTAGGAGATTCTATAAAACTAGATTGAGGTTTAAATGGAGGTTTAGGTGAATAAGCAGGTGATTTAGACCGAATATCTTGAGAAGAAGGTAGTGCTGATTCTTTCTGCCTATCTTCTAAGGAATATTTATTTCCTTTTATTTCATCCGTAGAAAAGGTCGAATATCTTGATTTCTCTTGAGAATAAGGGGGTGTTTTTTCATTAAAAGGATCCTCTACTTCATAGGATTCATCTAAGCTCACAGAGCTTATTTGATCTTTTTTAACTTCTTGATTCCTCCTAAATTGAATTGTGCTTGATGTATCTACGCCATCGTTGAGCGTAGTAGGATGTGAAGTAAAGGAATCCTTTTCTTGATAGGAGGTACTAGATTCCGCTGTAGTTTCCGCTAAATCTAAATCCTCTTTATGAGTATCAACGATATCTTTTTGATGATCATCATCAGTAACTTTTTGCTCACTAGAGATTGCTCCTTTTTTCTTTAACTCCCAGCGAGAGTAAAAATAAATTAATACAAGCAATAGAATACTAATAATAAATAACGTAAGACGTAAATTATTCATAAAATCTCTCTTTATTCTCTATATAGCCGCTAACTCTATGGCTTTATCCATATCTACTGCAACCAAACGAGAAACTCCTGGTTCGTGCATTGTTACGCCAGTTAATTGATTTCCTATTTCCATAGTAGTTTTATTGTGAGTCACAATAATAAATTGTACTTTTTCTGACATCTCTTTTACTAAATTACAAAAACGCCCTACATTTGCTTCATCAAGAGGAGCATCTACCTCATCTAACATGCAAAATGGAGCAGGATTTAGTTGGAAAATAGCAAAAACAAGGGCAATAGCGGTGAGTGCTTTTTCCCCTCCAGAGAGAAGATGAATAGTACTATTTTTCTTGCCTGGAGGACGTGCCATAATAGTTACACCAGAATTGAGCAAGTTATTACTGTCTAACTCTAAATAAGACTTTCCACCACCAAATAGTTTTGGAAAAAGAAGCTCTAATCCTTCATTAACCTTATCAAATGTTTCCTGAAAACGACTGCGCGTTTCTTTATCAATACGTTCAATAGCACCATTTAAAGTATTTAAAGCATCGGTCAAGTCTGTATATTGAGATTGTAAGTACTGCAGACGCTCTTGCTGCGTTTGATATTCTTCAATAGCAGCCATATTAATTGCACCTAGCTGCTGGATTTTTTTGGAGGTGTTCTTATGTTCAGATTCTAATTGAGAAACACTATTTTCCGTTATGCATAAATTTGCTGATACTTCCTCAATATCAAACCCTTGCTCTATAATTTGTTCCTCAAGAGTTTGGATTCGCACTTTAATTTCCTGAGATTCTATTTGTACCTGTGATAAATGGGATCTATCTTCAGAAATAATTATTTCTTGTTCTTTTTTTTGCCGTTGGCATAGATATGCTTTATTCTCCTCATCGGCTATTTCTACTCTGAGAGTATTAAGCAGTTTTTCTATCACAAGCCGTTCTTGAAGCTGTATATCTAATTGTTGTTTTAAATCTTGTATTAGTGATTGATTATCTGAGCATTTTAATGTCAGTGCTACTTGACGTTGCATAAGATCATTATATTCTTTTTGGATTTGCCCTAAAATTTCTTTTGCAGTCAATTTTCTATTCTCTAGGTCTTTACCCCTCATTTCTAATTGATGGATGGCTTCTTTTTGCAGCATAGCTGCATTTTGAATTTTTTCATTTTTATCCCAGATCTCTTTCTTTCTCCCCAAGTAATTGGCTTGAAAGCTCTTAGATTGATCCAGTTCATAGGTTATTTTTTGGAGTTGAATGATAAGTTGTTTTGATTCTTCTTTATTATCACCATATTGATGACTAGCTTCATTACACTCTTGTTCAATTTGTCCCCAGCGAATTTGGTAATGTTCATTTTGTGCCTCAGCTCGAGTTAAACGAGTCTGTTGATGGTGTAATTTCTCTTTTAAAGAATCAATATTTTCTTGGTATTTAATTCGCTCTTTTTTAAACAAACAGATTTGATTATACAATTCTTTTTGCTTTTGTTTAATTAGGGTAGATTCTTGGTGCTGTACATTTATTTTTTCTTGTATCTGACTTATTTCTTGTGCTCTAGTCACTATTCCTGTTTGTGTTTTTTCTTTTTTATTTCCTAAACTTATCCAGTTACTTCCAAGCCAAATTCCATTGCGAGTAATTACAGATTTACCTATAGTAAGTTTAGGCCTTAACATTAAGGCCTGTTCTAAGGTTTCAGTGGTATAAATCCATAAAAGTAAAGAATTTAGGGGAAGAGAGGTATCTACCTTATCCCATAAGGTAGATTTATCTTCAGTAGATTGGGAGTCTGAATATGCAAAATCTGGAGTATTATCCACTAACATAAGCTCTTCTCCAGCTAGAGGAACGAGCTCAATTGGATCCAAGGTAGAAATATTATCTATACAAATTGCTCCTAGATAAGTACCAATAACTCTTTCAACTGCCAATTCCCATCCAACTTCTACTTTAATTTTATTGAGTAACTTAGGATAGTTTTCTAATTTTTGCTGATGAATCCATTGGCCTACCTTATTACTGTAACTAAGGGCTGTTTTCTGTAACTTTTGTAATGAACTTAGCTGTCCTTGCAATCGGTTCCAATGACTTTCATATTCTTGAAGGGTTCGTATCAGTCGTTTTTCTTCTTTCTCATTGGCTAGGATTTTGGTTTTACATTGTTCAAGTTTTGCTTCTTGTTCTGTAATTTCTTGGGTTAGGAAAAAACATTTATTTTCTATAGAATCAATTTGTACTTCTCCTTTTTTTTCAACAAGCTGTTGCTTTTCTAAATTAAGTCGCTCTATTCTTTGAGAAAGCTGAAGCTGCTCTCGCTCCAATTGTTTTAAGCTAGCCTGGACTCCTTGTGATTGCTGTACTAACTTATGATTATATTGGTTTAATTTCTCCCACTGAACTTGCCAATTCTCTATTTCATTTTTTGATTCATTGGCAAGTTTTTGGGCTCTTTTCCACTGGGTTTGCGCATCACTATACTCTTGGTTGCTTTTAATAATTAAGGAATCTACTTGATCAATACTTGCTAGTTTCTCAGTCCTAATTATCTCAATTTGGGTTAATCGATCTGATACTTGCTCTAATTCTTTTTTAGTCTGTATTTGTTGGGTTTGATTATAGTGGATATTTTGTTCTAATTTTGTGATTTCAGTACTTTGATGGTAGTACTGTGTTTGTATTTTTTCCGTTTGTTCTCGGATATTTTGCAATTTTACTTGAGAAGATACCCATTGAGACTCTAAATGCGCTAAGGCTGTAGTAGTTTTCTCTAACTTATTTTCTTGCACTTGAATAGCTTGTTGTTGTTTTTTTCCCTCTTCAATCAGTTGTTGCCAGCGTAATGTATATATTTTCTTTTTAATTTCGTGCTCTGCCGTTTTTAAGGTTTGGTATTTTTCTGCATTTTCTGCTTGGCGTTTCAAAGTATTGAGCTGTCGTTCCACTTCGTTTTTTAAATCTTCAATCCGTGCTAGATTTTCTCTTGTATTTTTCATTCGGAGCTCGGTTTCTCTTCGTCGTTCCTTGTACTTAGAAATACCTGCAGCTTCTTCAAGAAAACCACGCAGTTCTTCAGGTTTTGCTTCAATTAAGCGAGAAATGGTTCCTTGTTCAATAATAGAATAACTACGAGGACCCAACCCTGTACCTAAGAAAATATCGGCAATATCTCGACGACGGCAACGGCTATTATTAAAAAAATAGCTCGATTGCCCATCTCGGCTTACTTGCCGTTTAATGGCAAGTTCGGCATAAGTGGTATATTGTCCCCCTAATCTACCTTGGCTATTATCGAAAATAAGTTCTACAAAACATTGACCGATAGGTTTACGAGAAGTAGATCCATTAAAAATAACATCAGCCATCGAATCACCACGAAGGTATTTAGCAGAACTCTCTCCCATGACCCAACGTACTGCATCAATAATATTGGATTTCCCACACCCATTAGGTCCCACTATGACTACTCGATTACTGGGTAGAGGGAAATTCACTGAATCTATGAAAGACTTGAAGCCTGTCAGCTTAATTTTTTTTAACCGCATCCTTCTATTTTAAGGGATAATACTGTATTTAGATTGGAGATTTTTACAGGAATATGGCTAAATAATGAGTACTCAGCCTAGCAAAACATTAGAGACTTTTCCTAATCCATACCCAAAGCGGGATTATACTATTCGGATTAAAATACCGGAATTTACCTGTCTTTGTCCAAAAACGGGTCAGCCAGACTTTGCCACCCTTCATTTGGAGTATATCCCTGATAGTCACTGTGTGGAGCTAAAAGCTCTTAAGCTTTATATCTGGTCTTATCGAGATCAGGGAGCATTTCATGAGGCAGTCACTAATCAAATTTTAGAGGATTTAGTTGCAGTCTGTAATCCTAGATTTATGCGACTGACCTCAGAATTTAACGTACGAGGCGGAATTTATACTAACGTAGTTGCCCAATACCGCCAACCAAACTGGAGTCCTGATCCTGTTGTACAGTTACCCTAATAAATAATATGGCAGAAGCCTTTTTTGTAGGAATTGATCTAGGTACTTCTGGTTATCGTGCTATTGCAATCACGCAAGAAGGTACTATTGTAGGACAGAGTTATCTTTCATCTTCTATAGAAATTGTTCAGGCAAAAGAGCAAAACCCAATAGATTGGTGGGCAGGAATCAAACAGGTACTCACCCATCTGTTTCAAACAGTACCTGCTTATCAAGTAAAATCCATTGCGGTAAATGGAACTTCTGGAACTGTATTTCTAGTGAGCGCACAAGGTATACCTATCACTCCTGCCTTGCTTTACCACCATAATCTAAGTAAAGAACAAGCACAATATATTGCTCAATATGCTCCTCCCACAAGTGGAGCTTTAGGGGCTACTTCAGGGTTGGCTAAATTACTCTATTTACTACAACACTATCCTGAAGAGGCTAAATATACAGCTTATTTAGTCCACCAAGCTGATTGGATTGCTTTTTGTTTGGGAGCATCGTTAGGAATTAGCGATGAGAACAATTGTTTGAAAACAGGTTATGATCCCTATTATAGAATGTGGCCTACTTGGCTTAATCATCTTCCCATCTCTAATTCTTTACTACCTAAAGTAGTTCCTCCAGGTACCCCTATAGGTAAAGTTAATCAAGAGATGGTAAATGACTTTGGATTAAATCAAGATACTACCTTAGTTGCAGGGACTACCGATAGCGTGGCTGCGGTTATTGCAGCCGGTACTCAACAAGCTGGAGATGCAGTAACTTCCCTAGGTTCAACCCTAGTACTAAAAATTATTACACCTCAGTCTATTTTTAATAAGGATCAAGGAATTTATAGCCATAGATTAGGGGATTTCTGGCTGGCAGGAGGTGCTTCTAATAGCGGTGGTGCCGTACTACAACAGTACTTTACTCAAAACCAGATAGATAAGATGACTCCCCTATTAAAACCTAACGAGCCGACAGGGTTAAACTATTATCCTCTGGTTAATCCCGGAGAGCGGTTTCCTACCTGTGATTCCGATTATCCACCAAGAATGACTCCTCGCCCTAAAAGTGATCTTATTTTTTTTCAAGGAATCCTTGAGGGCATTGCTCAGATTGAAACTCAAGGTTATCACCAGTTACATAAGCTTGGAGCACCTTTTCCTAACCATATTAAGACGGTAGGCGGTGGAGCGAAAAATCTTCCTTGGAAAAAAATTCGAGAACAAACTACAGGTGCCAAAATAACAGTTGCTACCCACACTGAGGCAGCTTACGGTAGTGCATTATTAGCACAGCAAGGAGCCCTTTGTCATGAATACTAATTACCTAATTACTCCAGAGAAAGCAAAAACACTAGCTGGCTTATTTCAAGAACGAGTACGACTGACTCCAAATAAGATTGCATATCAATATTTTAATACAGAGAAAAAAATATGGGTGCAATTAAGCTGGGCTGATATGGATACTGAGCTAAAACGTTGGCAAGCAGCACTTACTAAAGAAGATTTAAAGAAAGGAGATCGGGTTGCTATTATGCTGCCAAATTGCCCCGAGTGGGTGCTGGCAGATCAAGCAGCATTAAGCTTAGGTTTTGTGGTTGTCCCTTTGTATGTCTCTGATCGAGCAGAAAATATTCGTTACATCTTAAAAGATTCTAATGTAAAGTTACTCATCATTAAAAATAGTCGTCAATGGCAGGAAGTAAAACAGGAATCATCATTAGACGAGCTTAATAAGGTAGTCTCTTTGACCCAAGCAGAAAATAGTGAAAGTAAACTTTATACTATGGATCAATGGTTGCCACTCTATGGAGAAGAGATAGCACTTTCTCCCTGTGAGCCCAGTGATCTAGCTACGATAGTATATACCTCGGGTACTACTGGAAATCCTAAAGGGGTAATGCTCAGCCATCAAAACATTTTATGGAATGCTTGTAGTAGCTTACAAAGAGTGCCTGTTTATCCAGAGGATTCTTTACTTTCCTTCTTGCCCCTCTCTCATATGTTTGAACGTACTTTAGGTTATTACCTACCTATGATGGTAGGTGCCTCTGTGAGTTACGCTCGAGCCTCCACTAAGGTAGCTGAAGACTTAGTAACTCTAAAACCTACCACCATGATTAGTGTGCCTCGGGTTTATGAACGGATTTACGATAAAATTCATCAAACCTTAGAGAAAAAACCTAAATGGGTGAAATACTTATTTAGATTGGGCATAGCTAGTGGATGGCAACAATTTAGAGTGCGACAAAAGCAAATCCCATGGCATCTCCTCTGTTTATTTTGTCCTCTACTTAAAAAACAAGTGAGCCAACCCATTTTAGAAAAATTTGGGGGAAATCTCCGAGTTGCTATATGTGGTGGTGCAGCCCTTAGCTATAAAATTTCTAAAGAATTTTTAGCGTTAAACGTACCACTTATTCAAGGATATGGTTTAACAGAAGCAAGCCCTACAATCTGTGCAAATGCTGCCGATAATAATGATCCTCGTAGTATAGGTACTCCTCTGCAAGATGTGGAAATTAAAGTAGAGGGTACTGGTGAACTACTCATAAGAAGCCCTGGAGTAATGTTAGGGTATTGGAATAATCCACAGGCAACCGCCGAAGTGATCGATCAAGATTATTGGCTCCACACCGGCGATCAAGTACGGATAGATCAAAATAGAATTTATATTACGGGAAGAATTAAGGAAATTATTGTGCTCACTAATGGAGAGAAAGTTCCTCCAGCAGAAATGGAAGCAATGATTGGCATGGATCCGCTATTTGAGCAGATTATGGTAGTGGGTGAGCATAAACCCTATTTAGGTGCATTGATCGTATTAAATTCTGATAGCTGGGTTGATCTTGCCAAAAACTTAGATCTTAATCCCAATCAGGAGTGTTCCTTAAAGCATCCAAAGGTGATCAAACAAGTACTAGGGAAAGTAAAATCTCATACTAGATCTTTTCCGGGTTACGCTAAGATACGCAATGTATTCCTTAGCCTAACACCTTGGACCGTAGAAAATGGATTGCTTACTCCAACTCTTAAAATTCGTCGTAATAAAATTCTCTCCCAGTACCAGCGACAAATTGAGGATCTGTATTCATAATGCTTTTTTTAAAAAGCTTAATATTGTTTTTAGTAACAGCTTTAGCTGAAATTATTGGCTGTTACCTTCCTTATTTATGGCTCAAACAAGCTAAATCAGCTTGGTTACTCATTCCAGCAACATTAAGTTTAATTGGCTTTGTTTGGCTACTTACTTTGCACCCGCAAGCTACGGGAAGAGTTTACGCAGCTTACGGTGGCGTATATATTAGTGTGGCTTTATTTTGGTTATGGGCAGTTAATTCAGTAATGCCAACTTGGACAGATTGGCTTGGTGTGGGGCTATGTTTATTAGGGATGGCAATTATTATACTAGGTGCATAAAGTTATATAATCATAATATTAATTTTTATAAACAGTAACCAATTTATTATGGTTAGATATGCTTAAACCCAAAGTATTAGCGGGTTTATCCGGAGGGGTAGATTCTTCAGTAGCCGCTTTGCAATTACAGCAGCAAGGTTATAAGGTGAGCGGCCTTTTTATGAAGAATTGGGTGGATTTTGCAGAAGAATCAGAGTGTACCATCGCAGAAGATCGGCTGGATGCTAAAAACGTTGCCTCTACCCTAGGCATTTCTTTTTATGAAGCAAATTTTGCAGAAGATTATTGGGATCATGTTTTTCAGCATTTCTTAAAAGAATATGAGGCAGGGCGTACCCCTAATCCGGACATTCTATGTAATCGAGAAATAAAATTTAAAGTATTTTTAGATTATGCTCTAAGTGTAGGTAACCATTTCATTGCTACTGGACACTATGCACGGATTTGGCGATCTGATGATGGCTTATACCATCTTCTTAAAGGCAAAGATAATAATAAGGATCAAAGCTATTTTTTATACACTTTAGGTCAGAAACAACTTTCTTATACCCTATTTCCCTTAGGCGATCTTGAGAAAACAGAAGTACGCAAAATTGCTGCCAAAGCAAAGTTTTCTAATTATAATAAGAAGGACAGTACAGGAATCTGTTTTATTGGTGAGCGTCGATTTAAGGATTTTCTCAGCCGCTATTTGTTAAATAAGCCCGGAGAAATCCGTACGCCAAAAGGAGAAATTGTGAGTTATCACGAAGGGTTAATGTATTATACCTTAGGGCAAAGACAAGGATTGGGTATTGGTGGACACAAAAATGGTAATGGGCTACCTTGGTATGTTGTCAGTAAACAACTGGCAACAAATACTCTATATGTTGCTCAAGATAAGGAGCATCCATGGTTGCAAAGCCAGAGAGTTAACGCAAATGAATTGCATTGGGTCGCAGGACAATCCCCTATACTACCTTTTTCGTGTACTGCTAAGACTCGTTATCGCCAACCAGATCAATCTTGTACTCTGACACAAATTACTAGCGATTCTATTGAAGTTATTTTCGATACACCACAACGAGCAGTAACCCCAGGACAAGCAATTGTTTTTTATAAAAATGAGGAATGCCTTGGAGGTGGAACAATTACAACCACAGATGCACCAGGAAGAGCACTATGAAGACAATATGGCATGATAGGGTACTAGCCCTAGCAGGTATAATTCAGGCACTGCACTCAGTACAACAAATAGCACGCCATGGTAGTGTCGCTACTGATACGATAAATGCTAATTTATTTAGTATTTTTGAGCTTAACCCAGAAACTACTGAAGACATTTATGGAGGTATCCAAGGACTTTCCGTAGGGTTAAAATTCCTGAATCAGCAGCTGAATAAAAAACTTCGCCGAGCAGAGCCTGAACTTCTTCGTTATTTAATTACTATCATTTATCTAGAAAAAAAATTAAAACATAACACCCAAATGCTAGATAAAATTGGTCATGAAATAGAGGTGCTTAAGCTGCAGACAGAAAACTTAACCCCAATGCAGCCAGAAACTATTGCCCGTCTTGCCCAAATTTATCTCAATACTATTAGCACTCTTAGCCCAAGAATCCAAATTAGAGGAGAGCAAACCCATTTAAAGCAGGCAGAGAATATTGAATTAGTTCGAGCTTTGCTTCTCTCAGGGATTCGTTCAGCAGTGCTTTGGCGACAAGTAGGAGGACGACGTTACCAACTGCTCTTTAATAATCAGCAGTTATTACGAGAAACAGAATCTATACTACAAAGGCTCTCTGATATTGAGTCGAACCGGTAAATAAATCTATGGAGCAAGATAACCTAGAGCAATTAGAGAAAGAGTATTTAAACTACCATGAGCAAAAATAGCAGGCCATAGGGTATTCCAGCGGATAGTAAAAAAAGCAAGTACCATGCCAAAGAGCCCAGTTTGCACTACCCCTATCCACCCTTGGTATAGATGACCCAACCCAAAAAGAAGTGAGGAAAGTAAAATTCCTTTATGAGTACTCCCAAGGGCTATCGAGCAGCGGTTTAATAAAACGCCTCGTGCCATAATTTCTTCATAAATCCCCACAAAAAGCATCATAAAACTCAGCTCTAATACGGATAGATCATTATCTAATTGATTTGCAATGGTTTGTAGTTGGCTAAGGTGCTGTTCAAGTAGTGGCATATTGAATAGTGCGATAAAAACATTCAATAATATATTGACCCCTATACCACTACCCAACACAATAAAGGCTTGTAAGATATGATTAAGTCTTAGGGGCTGTAATTTTATGTACTGCCAGTTTTGATTACGATACACCAATAAAATTTTTATCCCAGATAAAATGGTTATACCTTGCAAAATTAATAGAACAAATAATTGATGAGCAGTGATAAACGTACCTAACCATTTCACAGCTATTGCACTGATTCCAACAAGAGCTAATGTAAAAAATATATCTGCCCACGCTTGGCTACGGTTCATCGTGATTTATTACCTATAAATTTAAATCCTACACTATAGTAATGCCTGCATTAGAATTAGTTAACCTAAGTAAATCTTACTGGAAGGGAAATACAGAACATATCATTCTGAAAAATTTAAATACTACAATTGAAGCAGGTGAGTATATTGTCCTTTTAGGACGTAGTGGATCAGGAAAATCTACCCTCCTTAATCTAGTTGCTGGTATTGACTATCCAAACGCTGGAGAAGTGAGAGTCGACGATACAAATCTAACTCAACTTTCAGAAGAGCAACGCACCCTATTTCGGCGACGTTATCTGGGTATTGTTTTTCAATTTTTTAATCTTATTCCTACCCTTACGGTTGAAGAAAATGTACTGCTACCTCTAGCACTCAATGATCAAAATAACTCCCAAGGTCAACGTAAAGCAAAAGAGCTACTTCAAGAAATTGGATTATCCGATCGAGCTTATAGTAGTCCTGATGAGCTCTCTGGGGGTGAACAGCAAAGAGTAGCCATTGCGCGCGCACTTATCCATGATCCTGTATTAATTTTAGCCGACGAGCCTACCGGAAATTTAGATTTCGAGACAGGGCAACAAGTTCTTGCCCTTTTAGATCGGATGATCAAACAAAAAGGTAAGACTCTAATTATGGTAACCCATAGCTTAGAGATGATAGGTCAAGCAGATCGGGTGTTAAAACTAGGTTCGACGGGATTAATACCAGAAAAATTTAATTAAATGATCTCTTTTTTCTGGCGAATTAGCTGGCGAAGCCTATTTAATCATCCTTGGCAAATTTTACTTACCTTACTTGGCATTATTCTTGGGGTTGCTGTAGTAATTGCCATTGATCTTGCAAATGGGAGTGCCTATCAATCTTTTACGCTAACTGCAAATAGCATGGCAGGGCGTGCAACCCATGAAATAATTAGCGGTCCTAGTGGTTTAGATGAAAAAATTTATACTCAACTACGACTGACTTGCTCATCTATACCAGCAGCACCTGTCCTAGAAGGATTTGCGTCCTTAGCAGGAGATGAAACACGTCTATTAAGGGTTTTAGGTGTTGATCCTTTCGCTGAAGCCCCTTTCCGAGATTATATTAATCAAAAAAATAACTTAGCAGAAATAGACCTCACTGCCTTATTAACAGAACCTAATACCATTATCCTTGAACAGGCAACTGCTCAAGTACTCCATGTTGCTCTTAAAGATAAAATTCCAGTTGTATTTAACAATACAACCCACCTACTTACCGTCGTAGGTATTTTTAAAGAAGATATTCTTACTCAAAAAGGATTATCCCAAGTACTGATTACTGATATTGCTACTGCTCAAGAAATTTTAGATCAAATAGGTACGCTTACCCGGATTGATCTTATTTTTCCTGCAGATGAGCAGAGAATAGTCCAAGAAAATCAGATTAAGCATTTCCTGCCAGCAGGAACAATACTCAGGACCACTAATGAACGTAGCCAAGCGTTAAGAACGCTTACTGGTGCATTTAAAATTAATTTAACTGCATTAAGCCTGCTTGCTTTACTAGTAGGGGCATTTATTGTGTTTAATACTATTACTTTTCTCTGGTTACAACGACGACGTACCATTGGACTACTTCGTACCTTAGGGGTGACGCAGCAACAAATTTTTTTACTGCTTGTTGCTGAATCCTTAGGAATAGGAATCGTAGGATCCATAGGAGGCATATTTTTAGGAATTTTTCTAGCACAGATTCTACTAGATCCTATCATTCAGACTTTTAATGATCTCTACGCCCAAGTGCAGGTGCAAGGTTTATTTATCTCCTTGAGTACCCTGTTTAAAGGAGCCCTCTTGGGAATAGGAGCTACTTTAGTTGCTACCATTATTCCTGCATTAGAAATTGTTCATACTCCTCCAGGGGTAAGTATTAAACGCGCCCCTTTAGAAGCCCAAGCTCGCCGTTGGATAAAAGGTGCGGCTTTAATAGGCAGTGGGTTATTTATGCTAGGAGTAATTATTTCATTTATTCCTAGTAAAAGTATTATCCTTGGTTTTTTAGGAGTCACCGGGGTCCTTATTGGCGGAACTTTACTTGCTCCTGTTTTTGGTACTTTTTTACTTAAAGTGATATTACCCTTTTTAAAAAATATTTTTGGCACTCTAGGTCAACTCTCAGCTCGAAGCATTATTGCTAGTTTAAGCCGTTCAGGTATTGCTATGGCAGCTCTTACCCTTGCTGTGGCTGCTACTATAGGGATTGGGATAATGATCAGTAGCTTTCGTCATTCAGTAAATCAATGGTTATTAATCACCTTACAGGCTGATCTTTATGTATCTACCACTGGCACTCATACTGGACCAGATAGTCGTTTTTTAGATCCACAGCTTGTGACGCAAATTACTCAATTACCTGAAACACAGTCCGTAAGTACTACTTATTGGCTTCGCCTTGAGAGTGAAGATAGTAATCCTACCGATATGGTGATTTTTAACCCTGCCCCCCAGAGCATAGAGAGTTTTCAATTTGTTGCAGGTAACCCTCAAAAAGCTTGGGATGCTTTTTTAAATGACGAGGCAGTGCTTATTTCTGAACCCTACGCCACCCATCATCAATTATCCCCTGGATCCAAAATAGTACTACCTACGGTGCAAGGCTCCCATGCTTTTACGGTCTCCGGGGTTTATTTCAGTTATGGATCAAACCAAGGGGTAGTGACTGTCCATAAAAAGAACTATGAACGCTATTGGTCTGATTCTAAAGTATCTAGTGTGGGTATCTACGTAAAGCCTCATACTGATTTTGATGCACTTCGTAGTACGTTATTTACGCTAATCTCTCCCAATAGTGGCGTTGAAATCAGCACCAACCGTGAAGTTCGAGATCTATCATTAGAAATTTTTGATCGAACCTTTGCCATTACGAAAATAGTACGCTTTTTAGCTGGATTAATTGCTTTTGCAGGAATTTTAAGTGCTTTAATGGCGCTTCAACTGGAAAGAACTCGAGAGTTTGGTACCTTAAGAGCAATTGGTGTTACCCCTCACCAAATCCGCTGGTTAATTATTGGTCAAACTGGGTTAATGGGAATCATATGCGGATTACTTGCGATTCCTTTAGGATTAGTTTCTGCTGCTGGGCTAATTTATATTATTAATTATCGTTCTTTTGGTTGGACTATGGGGTTTCATATTGATTCTATGGAGCTATTCCAAGGAATTTTACTTGCCCTCATTGCTTCCCTACTGGCAGGGATTTATCCTGCTTGGCGTGCCTCTCAAGTTGTTCCCGCTATTACTCTTTATGAAGAATAATTTTCAATATAGTTTACACTAGTGCTATGGAAGGTCGGGTGCTTATAATTGCAGGATCGGATTCTGGTGGGGGTGCGGGGATTCAAGCAGATATTAAAACTGCCACTGCCCTTGGAGGATATGCAGCTACTGCCATTACTGCTTTGACTGTGCAAAATACCCAAGGGGTATTTGATATTTTACCTATTAATCCTAATTTTATTGCAGAACAGATAAAATGTGTACTCATGGATATTGGTGCTGACTGTATTAAAATTGGGATGCTCCACTCTAAAGAAGTGATTGAAACGGTAGCAGTTACTTTAAAATCATTTGCCTTTGATATTCCTATTGTGCTAGATCCCGTAATGATTGCAAAAGATGGCACTACCCTTCTAGATCCAGAAGGCGTAGCTACTTTAAAACATGATCTCTTTCCATTAGCAACTTTGATTACCCCAAATATTCCAGAGGCTCAAGCATTAACTGAGCTAACCATTAGAGATTTAAAAGAAATGGGTGAAGCGGCTTATCAATTACAAGAGCTAGGTATACCTTGGATCTTAATGAAGGGTGGTCATCTACTTGGTAATCATCTTTACGATATATTGATCTCTAAAAATAATAGAAAGATTTTTAAAAGCCGAAGAATTATTACCCCTCATACCCATGGTACGGGTTGTACCTTAGCTTCAGCTATTGCCACAGGTATTGCCCAAGGGCAATCTATTGAAGATTCTTGCACTTATGCCCATCACTATGTACAAAAGGCTATTCAAACTGCCGTAGGCTACGGTAAGGGAAAAGGTCCTTTAAACCATAACCATACTGTTACTTCTCCTTTTTCAAAGGAAATAATTCACAATTAGGAATAAATTATGTCTAAAAAAACCCTTCAAATTACTGATGCACTATATGATTATTTACTCTCGGTTTCTTTAAGGGAGTCTGATGTTTTAAAAGAGCTTCGAGAAGAAACCAGCACCATGCCCCGTGCTAATATGCAAATTTCCCCTGAGCAAGGTCAGTTTATGGCATTACTCATTGAGCTGATTGGGGCTAAAAAAACCTTGGAAATTGGGGTATTTACCGGTTATAGCTCCCTTTGTACTGCCCTTGCTCTTCCGCCAGATGGAAAAATAGTAGGCTGTGATGTGAGCGAAGAATGGACCGCAGTAGCAAAGCGTTATTGGGAGAAAGCAGGAGTATCTCATAAAATTGATTTACGGCTAGGTCCTGCTATTCAAACCCTCGATCAGCTGATTAACAATGGTGAAAGTGGTACTTTTGATTTTGCATTTATAGATGCAGAAAAAGTGGAATATGAAGATTATTACCAACGGACATGGAAACTTCTACGCTCAGGTGGTTTAATTGCAGTAGATAATGTACTTCGTTCTGGACGGGTAATCGATCCAGATTTCGATGATGAAGATACAAATGCTATTCGTAACTTTAACTTAGCTCGTTTTAATGATAAAAACGTACCCCTAAGCTTAGTTCCTATTGCCGATGGTTTAACACTGATTCGTAAATCTTAAAAAATAAATAACAAAGCTAGAGTCTGGTTGAAATCAAAGACTCTAGCTACAAAAACCTAAGAAGTACGATGGATCAACTCTATAAATTCAGATCGAGTACGAGGATCTTTTTGAAAAGTGCCTAACATGGAGCTGGTCACCGTATGGCTATTTTGTTTCTGCACCCCTCGCATTACCATGCAAAAATGGCAAGCCTCCAATACTACCCCTACTCCACGAGGGTTCAAAATAGACATCAGCCCTTGAGCAATTTGATTAGTCAATCGTTCTTGTACTTGAAGTCTTCTTGCAAACACGTCAATCACTCGAGCAATTTTACTTAATCCCACAATCTTTTTATTAGGTAAGTATCCTACATGGGCTCGACCAAAGAAAGGGAGCATATGATGTTCGCATAAAGAATAAAATTCCACATCTTTGACAATGACCATCTCTTCACATTCATCATCAAACAGAGCATCTTTCACTACTTCTTCTACCGTTAAGTGATAGCCGCTGGTTAAAAAACCAAAAGCTTTAGCCACTCGTTCTGGTGTTTTTTTAAGCCCATCTCGGTCTGGATCTTCACCAACACAAGTTAGAATCTGCTTTACTGCACTCTCAAGCTCTGGATCGTAGTAATCATTGCATTGTTCCTGTGTAATTTTTTTATCCATGTAACTTACCTATTTTATGCTAGAGCTTAAAAGTATTTTATTATAACAGCCTAGATAAATAGGGCTAAAAAAACTAAGCTATCTTTCATCCCTAAGGGTTTGCATATCAATGACAAATCGGTACTTTACATCGTTGTTAAGCATCCGCTCATAAGCCTGATTAATATCTTTCATAGGGATGATTTCAATATCGCTTACAATATTATGTTTTGCACAAAAATCTAGCATTTCTTGCGTTTCTTTAATTCCCCCAATTAAAGATCCAACAATTGCTCTACGCTTAGCAACGAGATTAAAAACATGTGATGAAGGATGAGGAGTAGTTGGAATACCCACTAAGCATAAAATACCATCCTTTTTCAAGAGACTAAGATAATTATCTAGATTATGAGGCACTGCCACCGTATTGATAATAAAATCCAAACTAGCAGCATGGGCATTCATTTGCCCTGGATCTTTAGAAATCACTACCTCATCTGCTCCCAGATTTTTAGCCTCTGTAGCTTTATTTGGAGAAGTGGTAAACAGTACCACATGAGCACCCATCGCATGAGCAAGTTTTACCCCCATATGACCTAACCCACCTAAACCTACAATGCCTATCTTTTTAGTAGAGTCAACATTCCAATGACGCAACGGAGAATACATGGTAATTCCAGCACATAATAAGGGGGCTACCGCTGCTAAATTATTCTTATGAGCGATAGAGAGTACAAACTGCTCGTCAACTACAATATGGGCTGAATAGCCACCAAAAGTATGACCATAATCATCTTTACTGTTATAGGTTAAGGTAAAGCCTTGCTCGCAATAATTCTCTTCTCCTGCTTGACAAGGGCTACACTGTCCACAGCTATCTACCATACAGCCTACCCCTACCGTATCTCCTACTCCAAACTTAGTAACCTCTTTGCCTACTGCGACCACAGTCCCAATAATTTCATGACCAGGCACACAGGGATAGAGCGTTTCTCCCCAGCTTCCCCATTCGTTACGGATCATATGTAAATCAGAGTGACACACGCCACAGTAGCGAATATTAATAGCTATATCTTTAGAGTTAGGCGTACGGCGTTCAATGGTATGGGGAACTAAAGGCTGATCTGCACTTTGAGCAGCATAAGCAGCAATCTGAGGCATTTATCTCTCCTATATTCTGAAAAGAATTTATAAAATACTATACTTCAGTATAGTGCCACTTTACTAAATTTGTATTAGTAAAAACCCTTTATAAAAAAATACCCCCCTATGGTGTTTAGGGAGGTATTCTGAAGTTTGGAATAAATAATGTATCTAGTTATTGTACTAGAGATTAGAACTAAACTTATGCAGCAATCGTGCTGAGCTTTCTACGTGGATTAAGCTTTGGAGTAATACTCATTAAAAGTAAGCCCAAACCAAATAATCCTAAAACATGAGGCTCTGGTACAGAAGGACCACTGGGATCTACTGACTCTACCATGACAGCGAAGTCATTAAAATCATTATCTCCAGTACCATAAGCCATATCTTCCCAAGCAAGGATGTATTCATTGGCAAGAAACTTAGAAGAACCCGCACCAAGATTTAGGCTCACCCCATGACCGCCTTCATAAGCCACCATTTGAGCATTCCCATTTGGATTTAAAGATGGATCAGAGTAGAAAGTACCTCCTGGACCCTCTAGATAATACCCAAATAGATTGTTAGTACCAAAATTTGCAGATTGCTGCCCCAGAACATCTCCACTGCTGTCAAATTGGGTAGCCTTATAACTTCCGCCGCCTATATTTTTTAAGGTGGTTGAATAAGCATCAGATGCAGATCCGCTGAACAGCTGTAACTTATTATCTTTATTAGTAGGATCATAGATCCCAAATGTATTTAAGCCTGCATTACCTGCAATTTCAAACATTAAGGCATTTTCACTACTGCCGGTTGAACCAATAGACCATAGGGCACTTGGATTGATCTGATCTGTGTAAACATCAATACCAGTGCTACTTGTAGTGATGCTATTTAGCTTATCTTGTAGGTTTTGACCATCACTACTTACTGTATTAATACAAGTTACATTCCCATCATAGCCAACTGGGCAAGGCGGACTTGATATAGGATCTGCCATGGCTTGGCTAGCGAGTAAAGTAGTTGTTAGCCCAGCAACGCTTAAAAAAAACGATTTTTTATAATTGTGCATCAATATGCTCCTTTCTATAGTTAAAAAACTTAACCTTCATTAGGCTAAGAAAATTTATAACTAGAAAAGAGCAAAAATTATGCCAAAAATTAATAAACTAACTTATTTAATAATCACTGCTAAGTAAAATCATATAATTATATATAAAAAAAATTTTTTACTTCGCAAAATGCAAAATTTTGTACTATACAAAAAGCAGTTTTTACGTTAAAAAAGGAAAGTTTTGTGTATTATTGTGACCTTTTTTGTCAAACCTATTCATTATAAAGAATTAATTTCTACTAAAAGACGTATTTATTTTATACTTATGTTAAGTAATCTATAGGTAATATCTATATTTTATAATAATCAAATAGCTATTACCTATTAACATATGCATATAAAATACCTGATTTATAATGACATTATTTGTCACAATTCTGCATTAATTTGGTACGGATTTAAATGAAAGCATCCCTAGTAAAATACACCTATTATTACTCATTCTATGAAATAACTAAAAAGAGCAAATACGCTTTAATAAATCATTCTAGCTAGAAAAACTGGCGTATTTTCTATATCTTTTTATAATATCCCTATTTTTATAAAGTTTTTGGGGTACTTAAATAATCAAAACTAAATATGGCTGGGATAATATGGAAAGTAATGTAAAGCGTGTCGTAATTACCGGGCTAGGAATTATCTCTAGTATTGGTAACAATAAAGAAGAAGTTCTAAAATCCTTGAAAGAAGGTCGATCAGGTATTGAGTTCTGTCAAACTTATGCTGATCTTGGCTTGCGTAGTCATGTCCATGGGTCATTAAAAATTGATGTAAGTAATTTTATTGACCGTAAAATTCTACGCTTTATGGGGGATGGTGCCGCATATAACTATCTTGCTATGGAACAAGCAATTGCTGATGCAATACTGACCCCAGAAATTATTTCACATGTACGTACAGGAATCATTATGGGCTCTGGAGGACCTTCTACTAGAAATGTAGTCTCCTCTGCAGATACTCTACGGGAAAAAGGAATACGCAGGGTGGGGCCTTATATAGTGCCAAGGGCCATGAGTAGCACGAATTCAGCTTGTCTAGCCACTGCTTTTAAAATTAAAGGAGTCAATTACACAATTAGCTCTGCTTGTTCTACCAGTGCCCATTGTATTGGCAATGGAGTCGAGCAAATCCAATTTGGAAAGCAAGATGTTGTTTTTGCAGGCGGTGGTGAAGAATTAGATTGGACTCTTACCCAGATGTTTGATGCGATGGGTGCCCTTTCTTCTAAATATAACGATCGCCCTGAAACTGCCTCTCGCCCTTATGATATAAACCGAGATGGATTTGTCATTGCAGGCGGTGGCGGTGTTGTGATTCTTGAATCTTTAGATCATGCCCTTGCCCGTGGTGCGAAAATTTATGCAGAAGTGGTAGGCTATAGTGCAACTTCCGATGGTTATGATATGGTTGCTCCTTCTGGAGAAGGGGCAGTTCGATGCATGGAGCAGGCTTTAGCTACAGTAGATCGCCCCCTTGATTATATTAATACCCATGGTACCAGCACCCCTGTAGGGGATGTTAAAGAGCTTGAAGCGATTAAAACAGTATTTGAAAAACGTAATGAACAAACCCCTACGTTAAGCTCTACTAAATCTTTAACCGGTCATAGTTTAGGTGCTACAGGGGTTCATGAAGTAATTTATTCTTTACTTATGATGGAACATAGCTTTATCTCTGCTTCAGCTAATATTGAGAATATGGATCCCTCAGCAGTATCACTTCCTATTGCAAAAACTAGGATTGACAATAAGCCAATAGATACAGTCATGTCTAATAGTTTTGGCTTCGGGGGTACTAATGCTTGTATTGTGTTACAAAAATACCAAGGGTAATTTTTAATTTTATCTATTTTCTAAATTTTTCTCATTTTGTGAAATTACTAAAAGCTGGTTTAATACCTTGAGTATTTTTCTAATTTACGTAGAGGTGAACAATGAGTTCTTCCCTGTTTAGTTTTGAAAAAGATTTTCGCTCCTGCCGTATTATATGTACCCTTGGTCCTGCCAGTTACTCAGAAACAGTGATTGAAAAAATGATTCTTTCTGGTATGAATGTAGCTCGGCTTAATTTTTCTCATGGTACCTATGAAGATCATAAAAAAACAGCAGAAATTATTCGAAAAGTATCTCAAAATTTAGGAAGACCTGTAGCCATTTTACAAGATCTCCAAGGTCATAAAATTCGTGTAGGTCATGTGCAAAACCAAGAATATATTCCTCTCACAAAAGGACAAACAATTTATTTAGGTCATGGAGAAACAGTCTCAGATCAGTGTATTGGGATTGACTATAAAGGAATTGCTCGACAAGTCTCTACCGGTGAATCCATTTACTTAGATGATGGTGCCATTGAGCTTAAAGTACTAAGCATAGATGGGGAAGATATTACCTGCCAAGTAAGCCTTGGTGGAAATCTTAAAAGTAGAAAAGGAGTGGTTTTTCCTGATACTCATTTGGATTTTCCATTGATAGATGAAAAAGATAATGCGGATGCTCAATTTGGAGTCAGCCTTAATGTAGATATGATTGCCATGTCTTTTGTCCGATCTGATGTAGAAATCGTGGAAATGCGAAAACGATTAGCTACATGGGGGAAGCAAGATGCGTTCATTGTGGCAAAAATTGAAGATCGAGAAGGATTAGAAAATTTAGATAAAATTTTAAAAGTAGTCGATGGGATTCTGATTGCTCGTGGTGATTTAGGCGTGATGCTGCCTCGAGAAAAAATCCCTGGTATTCAGAAGAGAATAATTCAGCAAGTAAATGCTGCTGGCGTTCCAGTCATTACTGCTACTCAAATGCTGGAGAGTATGACCTATAATAATAAGCCTACTCGAGCCGAAGTCACTGATGTCCATGATGCGGTAATAAGTGGATCAGATGCGGTGATGCTTTCCGGGGAAACAGCAGCAGGATCTTATCCTGTTTATGCGGTGCAAGAAATGGATCGGATTGTGCGAGAAGCAGAAAAAGAGCTCCATAGCACAAAAAAAGAAATTCCTATTTATGAACAACAAACCACCCGTGATAAGGTAGCCGCTTCTGTAGTGAATTTAGCTTATAACACGGGAGCTCGTTGTATTCTTGTATTTTCCGCTACAGGTAAGACTATCCAATCTTTAGCGGCAGTAAGAAGCCGTACCCCAGTATATGGAGTGGTAGCTGAAGAGCAACTGTTGCGCAGATTAATACTTTACCGAGGCCATTCAATGATTGCAATTCCTGAAGAAAAACAATTAGAGAATTTAATTGCTCCTACTTTTCAGCAATTAAAAGAAAAAGAAATTATCCAGCCTGGTGATTCAGTGGTAGTGGTAGCAAGGCAGGAAAAAGCAGGAATGCAAGAATCCTATTTAATTAAGCTTCATGTTTTAGGGTAATTACTACAATACAAAGTAGCTATAGCCGAGCTACTTTGTATTTTTTCATTACAAAAATAACTTAATAACTGGGCGCATTTCCAGGTTTCCATTTAATGTTACAACCTACACTGGGTAGTTGCTCGCCAGCTACTACTTGTCCTTTTAAAGTTGCCTCCACTGCTGTTTTAAGATCTTTACCAGTGACAGGGACACTATTTCCGGGGCGACTATCATCAAATTGACCTCGATAAACTAGCTTGCGATCCTTATCAAATAAAAATAAATCCGGAGTACAGGCAGCCCTATAAGCTTGAGCCACTTTTTGAGATTCATCGTATAGATAAGGAAAATCATAGCCTTGTATTTTAATTTCCTCTATCATTTTTTCAGGGCTATCATCTGGATGGTTTTCCACATCATTGGCATTAATCCCTACAGTAGCTAACCCTTTTGCCCGATAATTATGAATAAATAACCCAAGCTCTTTGCCAATATGTTTTACATAAGGGCAATGATTACACATAAAAATCACTAATAAAGCAGCATAATCTTTAAAATCTGTAAGGGAAACTAAATTCCCTGTTTTAGGCTCCAATAATTCAAAATCAGGGGCTTGAGTGCCTAGTGCAAGCATTGTAGATTCAGTGCGAACCATAATTTCTCCTATTGTTCCACTTTTTTTATTATCAGGTTAGGATTATCACGATTTTGATAATAAGGAAGGTGAAATCGCATTTCTTCAAAGGCTTTATCCCTATCTTCTATAGTATAGTACCAATGGTAGGAATCCCAATTCTCTCCCAATAAATGAGCAGCACGCATAGTGCTATTTGAAGGTAATGTAATATATATGCCGTATTTTTTCATTTTATCTCTAACTATTTATTATTTTGCCAACACCACTGTCGCCAACCAGAAAGAGCAGGATAATATAGTCCTAAATATATCTGCCGATGAAGCTCTTTTCTTGCCATCAGCCTAGCATAATGCTCTAGTTGTGAACGATAGCGTTCTTGCTCATGATCTAAAAATTCATCTAGATTTCCTCCATCATGAGTACTAGTTTTATAGTCAATAATCCAACGATAGCCTTTTTCATCAATAAAAGTTCGATCAATAATAATCCGAACTGGATCTTGATCTACAATACCACTTAAAGGATATTCATTATGGGCTTGTTGGTGCCTAGATGATAAAATCCATTTTCCTTTTGAATTATCCTCAAAAATCCGAGTAAATATATTTTGGATTTTTCGCAAAGAATCATCAAGCTGTTTTTGATCCACTAACCCTTGTTTAAGTAAGGCTTGCCTAAAATTGGGCTCTAATTGGGAGATTTTCTGTAGATCCCAACACTCAATACCATCTTGAGCAATGATTTGTAAATAGCGGTGGACTACAATACCAATACAACGTGCCCAATTTCCAGCCCAATCGAAAACGGGACTTTCCGAATTACTATTGATAAATTCTATTTCATTTTTGTAGATAACATCTATATCAGCAGATAAGTCAGGTGGTTGCCAGTGGGAATCTAATTTATATAAATGAGAATCTGCTGTATTTTCTCTTTTTTCTTCTGCAATACTTATTAAAGTATCATGTTCTATCTCAGCTATTTTTGTTTCAAACTGTTCTTTAATGAGCGGCCATAGGATAGATAATAATGATTCTTTTTGAGGATCCTCAATCTTTGCCTCTTCTGGATCATAATTTGTATGTCCTAATAAATGAAGGCTCTTTTTAGCCCGAGTAGCCCCTACATAAAGTAGCCGCTGTTTTTCTAAATTCTCTTTTTCTCTTTTAATTTCTTTAATGTATTTATAGGTAGGATGATCCTCTCCCCCAGCTTCTTTTATAGGAGCTAGAATTAGTTGATTCTTATCTATATGTTCATCGATATGATTATTAGCTGAGTACTCTGCCCACATAAGCAGTTTAGGGCTGCTTGCTCTTCCAGAATAACCAAGTCCTGGCATAATCACCGTATCAAATTCTAGCCCCTTAGATTTATGAATCGTCATGATTTGTAGCTCACCACTACTATTCGGGGGGGCATAGAGTTCCTGGATATGGTTTTCTAGATCTTGAAAATCAAAGATATTGCCATCTTGAGTATAAGCTTCTAAAAAATCCAAATAGATTTTTGCCGACTCCAGTTTGATTTCTTCCGTTATGCAAGCTGGACCGCCTAGGGTAAGCCATGTACTTTCCACTAACTGCCTTGGAGAACGATATCGTCTTAGCTTAAAAGCAGCAGTAAATACTTGCTTTATTTTAGCCAGTTGTTGCCTGCCTTCTTGGCTTAGTGTTTGCTTGTTCTGCTGGATACACTCCCAGATTGTTTTTTCCGGTGTTACATGTACTAATTGATACAAATCATTTAAAGTTAAGCCACACCAAGGTGCTCGTAGTATGGAAAACCAGCTAATTCGATCTGCAGGATGAAATAATGCCTTAGTTAAGGAGAGTAAATCTCGCACCACTTCCTCATCTTTTAGTAAATCAATCTCTACTGCTTGAAAAGATAAATTTTCCTTTTTAAGACAAGAAATAACCTCTCTTAAATGGGATCGGCTACTTACTAAAATTGCAATAGTATCTTTAGGATTTTGTGCCTTTGTTTGTTGTATCAGCTCAATAATTTTAATGGCTTCTTGTGTTCTATTTTTTTCAAAACAAGGATGGATCTGTACTCCAGTAGCTTGTTGATCAAATGAATGAAATGGTTTAGAGGGGCTATAAGGGACTGCTCCTAGTGAAATATTTTCTTGTGTTGGAAAAATTTGGGAAAATCCATGATTTACCCAGTCTACAATAGACTGCTGAGATCTAAAGTTCACTTCTAATTTTAAAGACGTGAGGGCAATATTACCTATACCATAGTGCCAAGTACGCAAAAAAAGACCTACATTTGCTTCTCTAAACAAGTAAATAGACTGCATGGGATCTCCTACAATAAATAGGGTACGTCCATCTTCTCGTTCCCAGCCATGAGTAAGTTTTTCCAGCAGAAGATACTGACTTAAGTTGGTATCTTGGAATTCATCCACCAGTAAGTGGCTAATTTTATGATCTAAAACCAAAGCAAGATCAGTGGGAGTTTTATTTGCTTCCTCCAAAGCTTGAGAGGCTCTTTGAGAAATTTCAGTAAAATCTACTGCTCCTTGAACTTGGAATACTAATTGAAGTTGAGCAACCGCAAGTAGCAAGATTTCAGAGAGTACTTGAATAATTTCCCATTGATCATCTTCGTAACGGCTGGTAGGTAAACTCCGTAGTTGGTGTAATTGTTTCTGCAACTGCTCACTGGCTTCCAGTGATTGGATTTCATTAAGGAGATTCATAAAAGATGTTTTTTCATCCTTATATTCTGGCGGAAAACCAATGGTTTTATTAATACTCTTACGCCACTGTCCTTTCTCAATAAGTAATAGCTCAGCAAGCCCCTGCCAATAGGGTAAAGAGGCGGCATCTATATTTAAAGGCGGAGTAAAATTTTGAAAAGCTCGAATTAGAGAGTCTTGTTTCTCAATACGGTGACTTGCAAAATAAGCTAATTCTAATAATTTTGTAAGGACTTCTTTTGAAAAATAAGCGTGCACTTGAACTAAGGCTTTTGAGATGATAGCTTGTAGCATTTTTTCCAAAATATCCCTATTAAGCTGTTCACCTACAAAATGCCTTAGCCATTGATCTCGATGTTCGAGCATCTCTACCAGTAATTCTTCAATATTACCCCAGCGATTATTTAAATGATGTAATAAGCGTACGATTTTCGCCGACTGTTGATCATTTCCATGCTCGAGAAGCATTAAGGTGTGATGTGCTGCTTGCTGGTAAAGGGGTTCTGCCTTGTCTATCGTTTTAGGTTGAGCACCAAAACAAGACAACCAAGGCATTTGTTGGGTGAGTCCTGCACAAAGAGAATCAATGGTTTGAATTCGAAGCTGGTTAGGATACTGGAGTAAATCCCAGCCTTGCTTTTTATCATGGATAAGTACTGTTTTTGCCAATGCCCATGTGGTTTTTTTAGGTTCTGTTATAGGTTGATTATCTTCTACCATCATCAGTGCTTCAATGATTCGAGTCTGCATTTCTGTTGCGGCTTTACGAGTAAAGGTAATAGCGATAATCTCCTCAGGAGAATCTACCCGAGCTAGTAAATTTAAATACCGTTGCGTAAGCAATTCTGTTTTTCCAGAGCCTGCCGGGGCCTGAATAATAAAAGATTGGCTAGGATCTAAGGCTTGTTTACGAATCTTACTATCTGAAACATTTTGAGCTATCATAAATTATTTTCTTTTGACACGACAAAAACTCGATAGGAAACAATAGCGACAGGTATCCTGGTTTTTTGGCTCTACCCTACTGTCGCCTTGTTTTATCTTATCGGTGAGCGTTTCTAAGTTTTGTTGCCAATAGGTTAATAATTCCTCCCAGGTTTCTAAGCCATTTTCTTTTACTTCTTTAAGATCAAAAAAATATTTAACCTCTTTAAAAAAAGGAGTATCTGAAATTACTTCTTGTTCTGCAGTAGCGCCTAAATATTTCATTTCGTTGGGGCGAATTTGGGCAAATAAAAGTGCACTAATCAATTCTTTATGAGCAAGGGCATATAAGGGAAGTTGAGGCTCTTCTGGATGATCTCCAAACCAATGTTTTACTTTAGGTTCACCTGTTTTATAGTCCACAATCGCAAATAAGCTATTATCCAATTCATCCATCCGATCGACTCGAATATTAAAATCTAGACCATTAAAATGAAATTTTTCCTCACCTTCAAGTTCAATAATTCTAAACGGAGAGCGTGCTTTATCTTTTTCTAACCAGGCAAGGGTAAGTTGTACTAAACGATTTTGTTCAACATAGCTAAATTTTTCAGTAAATACCTGTGAAGTTTGTTTTTTCTGCTGCTCAATAGCTTCTCTTACTGCTAGAGCTACCTTGTCTTGTAACTCTTTTTCTGTATAGCCTATAAGGGTGGCATGATCTTGGGTATCTTGCCAAAAAATATGTAGTACTCTATGAATAAGATTTCCTTGCTCCATAGCAGAGAGTCCAGAACAAGGATTTTCAATAGCTCGAGCATTTAAACGATAGGTAGCAAAAGCTTGAAATGGGCATAGAGCTTGGGATTTTAAGAAACTTGTGCCTCCTTTTATTGAAGATTGAATTAGAGGAACACTCTTATCGGAGTACTTAATTAAATTGGGTCGTTCCAACCAAACATGATAAGTATAATTGATAGGTGATCTTAGATTTAAGTCTACTTTAGAAGTTTTTGGCAAATGAGTAATTAAGGGACTAGGCCTTAGTTTTTGATCTTCGTGCTGCTGAGGATAACTTACAATTACTTCGGGGGAAATGTGCAATAACCGCTGGGTAATTCTGCGCGTAAATTCCAGCTCTCTTCTTGCAGAGCTATGGGGTAGTTTTTTATTCCGCTGTAATAAAATAGGGATCAGTGGATTAGGATTAGATACTTGTGGCCATACTCTATCGTGAAGTCCTAAGATCCAACAAGCATCAAAACGAGTTTCTACAGCTTCCAGAACTCCTAGAATTTGAATAGGCACATTTCGCTCTGTTTTAGGTTGAAATGATTTTTCTGAAAGTAAATTTCTAAGTATTTGAATACTTTGCTTTAAATTTATATTCCTATGAATAAGCTCTAAGCTAGCAAAAGATTCTAGGGCTTCATGCCATGAATTTAATAATTGACGCTCCTCACTATTTAGAGGTTGCCCTTCTAGCCAACCAAAAGACTTAAGCCACTGAATAAAAGTGTGTACCCATTGACTTGGGGGTTGTTCAGAAGGTTGTTTTACTATTGCATGTTTAAAATTCCTTAGTTTTTTAGATAATAGAGGAGATTGAGCGTGGCTTAATGCAAGGGCTTGATCCAAGTTAATATCTGTCTCTCGATTTGTTCGTAACTTAGCATCTAACAAAGCCCGACTAGAATACTCTTGATCTGCTCCTATCAGAAATGGAGAAAGGAGCAGTTTTGTCATTTCTGCTACAGATAAACTTTTATCACTTGCTAGCTTAAGAATGAGTAATGCTGTTTGGATGATAGGATAGGCAATTAAAGTAGGCGCCAAAGAGATATTGTAAGCTCGATTATTACTAGGTTTTTCCCATAAAGAAAATGTAGATTTTGGGTGGAGTACTTGATCAAAAACTTTTATTACTTTAGGGCGTAAGGTATTTAACTCAGGAGTTATAATTCCAACCCGTTTGGTTAGATCAACTTCTAGCTGTTTTTTCGCCCAGCTTGCAGCTAGGGTCAGTTCTTCAGTAGGATCTGTTACTGGAAGAAGCTGTTGTACTGTTTTATATTCAGCCTCATGATGAAATTCTTCAATCGTTACGCCATGATTTTGTAAGGCAATAAAAAACTCCTGTTGTTGAGGAGTATATTCATCAAACCCTACAAAAGTGATTTTTTTAGGCAGTGTTATTTTATTCGTGGCAAATAGAGTCTTAACGCTATCTGGTAGTCTTGCAGAATCCAGCCAATTATGTTTTTCACAATAGCATTTAAATGATTCTGACCATTCTTGAAAAGCTTTACTTTCCTCCGTATCGTAGTGAGATAAAGGATTAATAGATAATCGCCACCCATGCCAAAGCTGCCATGCAGATTGTGCCACTTTAGCAGTGGCTGAAACTCGAAGTAACTCTTGGTAGTATTTAGATTCCTTAATAATTTGTTCCCATAGGCTTTGCTCTTGTACGTTATTGAGTAGAATAGGGGTTAGCCCTAGTAATGCAGCTTGATTGTAACAAGACTGAAGCCAAGAAAACCAAGGCATAATCTGAGGTGTTTCCCAAACATAATTTCCTTTTTCTTCCTGTGTTTTTCCATAACGATGATTAAATTCTCGAGCAAGTCGATTATTTACGGTAATCAGGGTTGCACCTGATTCTAAAGCAGAAAAAAGCTGAAAAAGGTGGGTAATCTGGTTCATGACTTTTTTGAGTATTTGAAATGGATGTTACAATAAAAATTGTAATACACACAAATAGTTAATTAAGAGGTAATAATCCTTAGCCTTAAGCCTTAAAGCATGTTCAAATATTTAATTGATTTTATGGGAGGTCGGTCATGACAAATCTATTTGCATATAGAACAGTATTTATATTTTTATTTACTCTATCATGGCTATTCCCGCAAATGAGTTATTCAGTAGAACCCATTATGCCTAGAGCTGATTTACAGCAAGCACAATCTTGGGGCAATCGCCAACCTACCTTTTCAGAACTAGATAAAAATGGAGATAATCTGATTAGCAGAGAAGAGGCAAAACAATGGGATTCTCTGAATAAAAATTTTGCTTCAGTAGATCAAGATCAAAACAGTAAAATAGATCAAAGTGAATTTAGTGATTTTGAAACGAAGAAAATAAAAGAATCTATTAAAGATTTTATAAAAAATTAACCTGCTAGTTCTTTTTATTTTAGAGAAGTATTTTTTCTTTTTTTAAGCTATATTAAAAATACTTATTTACCCCGGTAAGGATGTTATAGATTATTACCCTTACCAAATTCCTATTATTAACTATTCAGACGTACAACAAGGAGAATGATGATGAGTTCTTTTTTAAAGCTGTTTGAATTTGGGCAAAGTTGCTGGATGGATAATCTCACCCGAGGGATGATTCATAATGGAGATTTAAAACGCCGGGTAGAGGTTGAAGGGCTACGGGGAGTGACCTCAAATCCCTCTATTTTTGATAAAGCTATTACTGGAAGCAGCGATTACAACCCACAAATTAAAGTATTATGTGCAGAAAATAAAACGCCTGCTGAAGTTTGTGAAGCACTGATGGTAACTGATATTCGGGACGCTTGTGATGTACTTCGTCCTGTTTATGATAAATCAGATAAATTAGATGGTTATGTGAGTCTTGAGGTCTCTCCTCACCTAGCACATGATACGGAAAAATCATTAGTTGCTGCCAGACGCTTATGGAGAGAAGTAGATCGCCCTAATTTAATGATCAAAATTCCAGGAACAAAGGAAGGAATTTCTGCTATTGAAACTTTGCTTTATGAAGGCATTAATGTCAATGTCACTCTATTGTTTTCTGTAGATCGGTATGAAGAAATTGCCTATGCTTATTTAAGAGCACTGGAAAGACGAGTAAAGGAAGGAAAATCTATTAAGGAAGTTGCATCAGTAGCTAGTTTCTTTGTTAGCCGAATTGATGTACTGATAGATGAGCACTTAAACTGCAAAAATACCCCAGAGGCTAAAGCATTACAAGGTAAAATGGCTATTGCTAATGCTAAACTTGCCTATAAAGCTTTTAAGGAAATTATTAATAGCGATCGGTGGAAAGCGGTAGAGGCTAAAGGTGCTCAATTCCAGAGAGTACTCTGGGCAAGTACTAGTACTAAAAACCCAAGCTATTCTGACGTGATTTATGTGGATCCTCTCATTGGTCCTCATACAGTAAATACTATGCCTGAAAATACTATGGCAGCTTTTGCTGATCATGGAGTAGCAGCAAATACAGTAGAACAAGGCATGAATGAGGCAGAACAAACTGCTGCAGATATTGCAAAGCTAGGAATTAACTTTAAGGACGTCACTGATCAATTAGAAAGAGAAGGCGTACAAAAATTTATTGATGCCTATGAAGAGATATTAACTTCATTGAAAAAATGTGGTGTATAAAATTCACTTAAAGGAATTAAAATATGGAAGCCAGGGAATATCCCTGGCTTTTTTCTTAAAATTTAACTTTTATGCTTGATGCTTGCTTGAAATTTTATCCATTAAAGCAAACATGAGTCCAGATACTACAAGCATTCCATGAATACCCACCTTCCAGCTCAACTCAGTATTACTATAAGCTTTTACATCAATAAAAATTTTAAGTAATTCAATAGCAGAAATAGCCACAATAGAGCCAATGAGTTTAATTTTCATGCCGGAAAAATCCACCTGCCCCATCCATTCAGGTCGATCAATATGAGTTTTCATATGTTGAATTTTAGAAACAAAACTTTCATAACCAATGAAAATAATAATCAGCAATAAATTAGCAATGAGGGAAATATCAATTAAACTAAGAATTCCCAAGATAATTTCATTCTCAGAAAATGAAAAAATATGCCAAATCACATGAATGAGTTCTTGAGTAAATTTAACCAATAAGAGCATAATACCAATGACAAGCCCGACATAAAAAGGAGTGAGGAGCCAGCGACTGGCAAAGATCATGGTTTCTAGTAAGTTTTCTATATTTCTTATTCTATATTTTCCAAAATATTTACTTAGCGCTGTATTTTCAATTAATCTTTCTTTTATATTTTTCACATCATACCTTTTAAGAATTTCATAAAAATCATTTATAAATCCTCTAATTTCAATAAAATACTACTTTTAACAATCCTACGTATAGATATTTTTCTAATCAGATATTACTGCGCTCTCTTAGTCTAAATTCTCTAGAGAATCTAAGATATTCCTCCTATCTAGTGTCAATTTAGAATCTGTTAACCTTACTTTACTACCTTACAGGATAGATTTTAATTAATTATTAGTTATAATTAATTTTTATAAATATATAAAAATTTTATATATTTATTTCCTTAAATTAAATAATTATTTTATTGATTTAATTATATAATCCTTTTAAATTTATGAGCACTAATATTCACGGCTTTTTTGACCCAAAAACTTCTACAATCTCCTATGTGGTTTATGGAGCAGATAAACAATGCGCTTTAATTGATCCAGTATTAGACTACGATCCTGCAGCAGGCAGAGTAAGTACGGAAATGGCAGATCAAATGATAGAGTGTATCCGTAGAAAAAATTTAACCGTCACATGGATTTTAGAAACCCATCCCCATGCTGATCATTTAAGCTCAGGGGGTTATATTAAAAAGAAGCTTGGTGGAAAAACAGGGATAGGCGCTTATGTTACTCAAATCCAACATCACTTTAAGCAGTTATATAATTTAGGCACTGATTTTAAAACGGATGGCTCTCAATTTGATCATATGTTTACCGATGGAGAACTATTTCAAATCGGTAGTTTAAAAGCCATAGCAATTCATACCCCAGGGCATACCCTTGCTTGTATGACTTATTATTTAATAGAAGAAGGTATTGCTTTTGTAGGAGATACTTTACTCATGCCAGATTATGGCACAGCTCGTGCAGATTTTCCTGGAGGCGATGCTCACGCCATGTACCATTCTATTCATAAAATTTATCAATTACCGGATGAAACTCGATTGTTTACTTGTCATGATTATCCTCCTGATGGTCGTGAGATTCGCTGGGAATCTACTGTAGCTGACCAAAAAGCCCGTAATCCTATTGCCAGACAAGGAATTAGTGAGACAGAATTTGTGACAAAAAGAAAAACAAAAGATGAAAGTCTGACAATGCCACGATTAATTTTACCTGCATTGCAGGTGAATATTCGTGCAGGAGAACTCCCTTCTGCTGAAGAGAATAATATTAGCTATTTAAAAATTCCACTCAATCAATTCTAGAAAATATTAAAGATAGCCTTTCATTACATACTAATTACTGAATAACTCAAGATGAAATAACGCTCCTAAGAAGGGGATTTATTTCATCTACCTTTTGGTTATGTCTACTCATCTTATTTAAGTTAAATAAAGCTCAATTTAGATAGTTTAATTATCTATTGTTAGATATTTTCTCTAGTTAAATATAAAGATAAAATCTAAGTACTTAACAGCTAAAAATTTTTTAATAAAAGAAAGTATAATTTAATCACTTAATATATTAAGATTAGATAGAGTTGATCTTATCTCAAGCTATGTGATTTATTTATGAGTGCTTATATCCAATCATTTATTGATCCAAAAACGAATACAATCTCCTATATCGTTTATGGAGAAAATAAACAGTGTGCAGTCATTGATCCAGTACTTAATTATGATTTTGCCTTTGCAAGAACAAATACCGAGGCAGCAGACTCAATCATTGAATATATTCACCAAGAAAACTTAACTTTAATATGGATTTTAGAGACTCATCTCCATGGTGATCATCTTAGTGCGAGTAGCTATCTAAAAAAACAACTTGGCGGTAAAATAGGAATAAGTGCTTGTATTACACAAATTCAAAAAGATTTAAGCCAAATCTATCATCTAGGTGTAGACTTTAAAACTGATGGCTCCCAGTTTGATCATCTTTTTACTGATGGAGAATTATTTCAAATTGGCAGTTTAAAAGTACAGACGATACACACTCCAGGGCATACCCCTGCTTGTCTCACTTATTATCTAATAGAAGAAGGCATTGCTTTTGTAGGGGATACTTTACTCATGCCAGATTATGGCACAGGTCGTACGGATCTCTTTGGAGGAGATGTTCACGCCCTATATCGCTCTATTCAAAAGATTTACCAACTTCCTGATGAAACACGATTACTTGCCTGCCATGACTACCCGCCGAATAATCGTAAACTTTGTTGGGAATCTACTGTGGCGGACCAAAAAGCCTATAATCCTATTGCTAGACAAGGGATTAGTGAAGCAGAATTTGTAGAAAAAAGAAAAGCAAAAGAACAAAACTTACCTAACCCAAGCCAAATATTACCTGCACTACAAGTTAATATCTCTGCCGGGGATCTTCCACTACCAGAAAATAACAATATTACTTATCTTAAAATTCCATTAAACCAATTCTAATAGGGCATTAAAAGTACTAGAGGCAATCCTATGGCACAAGCATTCACTTACCAACAACGTTTAGATCAGTTAAAACAGCGTATTAATAGCAGCCAAAAGAAAAAAAATATTCGTATTAAGAAAGGGACTACCTCTAATCTTTTTCGCTATCAAGGACAAAAACTTAAAAGAGCTACTAAAATTCCACTTAAAGAATTTAACCATGTACTCACGATTAATAAGGAAAACCTTACTCTTGAGGTAGAGGGGCTAACTACTTATGGACAAATTGTTGCAGAGCTTCTTCCTCAAGGATTTTTACCTACGATTACTCCAGAGTTAAAGCACATTACTGTGGGAGGAGCAATTGTAGGTATTGGTATTGAATCTAGTTCTTATCGTTATGGCTTTGTTCATGATGGTCTAATTGAAGCGGATGTATTACTACCCAATGGCACGGTAATCACTTGTAATGCAAATAATGAATATTCAGATTTATTTTATGGATTACCTAATTCTTACGGCACCTTAGGCTATATTTTAAAAGCGAAAATTGAGCTTATCCCTGCTAAATCTTATGTAAAAATTAATCATACCCGTTTTACTTGGGTACGATCCTATCTATGGGCAATGAAAAAAGCAGTAAGACAAAAACGAGCTGATTTTATTGAAGGGCTTTTTTATAGCAAAAGCGAATTTTATCTTACTGAAGCTTATTTTGTGGATGAAGCGCCTCATCTAGATGATATCTATCAAAATATTTACTATAAAGTCGCTCGAGAAAAATCAGAAATGTTTTTACCTACAGAGCAGTATATCTTTCGCTATGATCCTGATTGGTTTTGGAATATCCCAGAAGTTGGTATTTCTCAATTATTCAGGAAATATGCTCCTAAATCTTTAAGAAGCTCTGGATTTTATAATCGTTATAGCACATGGAAGAGGAAAATTTTGAGCTTCCTGCCCTCTGTTGGTAATACTAAAGAACAGTTAATTCAAGACTGGGAAGTACCTTGGGAAAGAGCAGCTACTTTAATTAAATTTGCTCTAAATTACGTTAACTTAAATGATAAACCTTGGGTAGCACTCCCAATTATTTCTTCTAAATATTCTACTCTCTACCCTATTCGTGCAAAAAAAACTTACTTTAATTTAGGCAGTTATTGTCTTACAGAAAAACCAAGAGAAGATATAGACTATTACTATACTAAGATTATGGATAATGAATGTTTTCGTCTAAGTGGTAGGAAAATGCTCTATTCTTCAACTTTTATTGATAAAAGGCGTTTTGATCGTCTTTATAATGGTACTGCTTACCAAGCTCTAAAAGAGAAATATGATCCTAATTCTTTAGCTCCTACTTTGTTTGAAAAAGCAGTTGAGAATAAGTAAAAAATTTACGTATAATCTAAGCTACTGCAGCGACACACATAGTGATGCCTTCACCGAGCCAGCCTTGAGCAATCATACTATTATACGCTTCAAGAGAGGTAACAAAGCGGTGGTTTGGGTTGTTGGTTGCTGCTTGGTTATTATAAAGCTGATAAATAGGATCAGAGTTACTAGCACAAGCCCCATTGGTAGGAGATAATGCATAAAAGGCAATCCCCTCATAAGTCCATTGATCATCGGCAACAGCATTGGTAGGATTAAGTGATTGTAAATAATTACAATCCCCTGAGTTTACCGTATAGAAATAAGAATTTGCCCCTTGGTTGTAAAATTGACACACAGGTTGTGCCCCATTAGTAGCTCCAGACCAAGC
This sequence comes from Candidatus Nitrosacidococcus tergens, assembly GCF_902810445.1. NCBI lineage: Bacteria > Pseudomonadati > Pseudomonadota > Gammaproteobacteria > Chromatiales > Chromatiaceae > Candidatus Nitrosacidicoccus > Candidatus Nitrosacidicoccus tergens. The sequence continues at coordinate 988,221 of NZ_LR778175.1, forward strand.
ATAAAATAAATTCCCAGTCAGTTGCCAATTTGAACCAGCTTCTCCTCGATTGATTGCTGCCATTTGTGCTTTTGAAGTGGCTAAAAGATAATCATTTGAGCTGGAATTATAAAATTCATAAATGAGGGTATAGTTTTTAAAGGTAGTTGCTGCCTCAATGGCGTTTTGAGCATCGGCAATACCTAATCCGCATAGGTTTTGGTATTTCGCACATAGACTACCTTCAGGAAAGGCTTGACTAGTAACAGGCAGTAGAGAGTTTAGCTCTATGCCAGAGAGTGCTGGATTTATCCCCAACATCAAAGAAGCAATTCCCACGACATGAGGGACTGATTCACTGGTGCCTATTTGTTGATTATAGCCAAATCCTTCAGGGGTTGTAGTACCTGTGCTTGTCGTTGAGATAATACCATTACTATCACCTCCAGGAGCGGCAATAATACCACCTATATTAGGGTTAGCAAGGTTAAGGTTAGTATAAGAAGCTGCATCTCCAAAAAAATTGGTAGCTATCGTGGTAAGTACTCCATTACAATTGCCAGGAAATGCTTGGCTAATATCTTTTTGATCATTACCAGCGGCAACCACGATCTGTGCCCCTTGCCCTAGCACAAGGCTAATTGTTTCTTGATAGAGAGGTGGACAGGCTCCCTCTCCTGCTAAACTTAAGTTAATTACTTGGGCAGGATTGGGGTTAATTGGTACGTTAGGTACGGATAATCCAGCCGCCCATAGAATTCCATTGATAACATCACTTAGAGATCCTCCACATTTTCCAAGCGTACGTACAGGTAGGATTTTTGTATTCCAGTTTACTCCCGCCATCCCCATATCATTATTCCCTTCAGCAGCAATAATCCCAGTTACATGAGTACCATGCCAAGAACTCGGTTCTGCCGGCTCCTTGTCTCCACACTCATTTGCCGTCGTCCAATCTCCAGGATCGGATCCACCCGGTGCATAGGGGGTGACAAAAAAATCATAACCAGGCAGTAGTCGATCAGCAAATTCTGGGTGTGCATTGACCCCAGTATCTACCACCGCTACAATTGTGCTAGCAGACCCTTGTGTGCTATCCCAAGCTCCAGTTGCATTAATTCCTCCGATATATCCTTGAGCTTGCCCTTTCATGCTCCACTGATAAGGGTCAAATAAAGGATCGTTAGGAACTAACTGCATTTTTATTCGGATATCTGGCTCAATTTGATCAATACTCGATAAGGTTTTTACTTTTTGAATTAGATCGGTGACTACTTCTCCAGATTTTGGTGCTTGAAAGCGAAAAATATGGGACTGGTTTCCCATGGAGCGATAAAAAGTAAGTTTTTCTCCTAGCGTAGATTCTAATTCATTCATAATTTCATCAGGGGGAGGCAAATTCTCTGCTGCTAGGTCTTGAATTTTTTGATCCTTAAAACGCACCACTAGACCATCTACTATAGCGCTGGGAGATAAGTTAGAATTGAGTTGGGGTGGATTTGATTTCTCTGATTGTGAATTTACAGATTGCTTGGTAATCGCACTAGATTCGGGTATGCTTAGATTTTCAATCTTACCATCTTTTGTGAGTAGGTGTTGCATCATAGTCGTTATCTTTGAATCTAAAGGTAACTGAATACCCTGACCAGATTTTAGATCAGCATGAACAACCAAGCTGTTTAAACTCAATACTACACTGATTAATAATCCTAACCACATAATATAAACACTCATGTTCGCTTTATTAAGATAAGATAAACTTTATATAAATTATTAAGCACTGTTTTCAGTATAGAACCTTTAAATATTATATAGGTATGGTTTTTCTATTTAATTCTTTCAACTGAAGAAATAATCATGAACTTATAATAGCGACACACATAGTGATGCCCTCACCGAGCCAACCTTGAGCAATCATACTATTATATTCTTCAAGAGAGGTAGCAAAGCGATGATTTACCCTACCCTGTATCAGATTATAAACCTGATAAATAGGATCAGAGCTATTAGGACAAGTGCCATTAACAGGAGAGAGGGCATAAAAAGAAATTCCTTCATAAGTCCATAGATCATTGGCAACAGCATTGGTAGGATTAAGCGATTGTAAATAATTACAATCCCCTGAGTTTACCGTATAAAAATAGGAATTTGCCCCTTGATTATAAAATTGACACACAGATTGTGCCCCATTAGTAGCTCCAGACCAAGCATAAAATAAATTCCCAGTCAGTTGCCAATTTGGACCGGCTTCTCCTCGATTGATTGCTGCCATCTGTGCTTTTGAAGTAGCTAAAAGATAATCATGAGAACTTGAGTTATAAAACTCGTAAATAAGTGTGTACTTTTTAAAAGTAGTTGCCGCTTGAACCGCATTTTCTGCATCAGCAATACCTAATCCGCACAAATTATTATACTGAGCACATAGAGTGCCTTCAGGGAAATCTCGACTTGTTGCAGGTAGCAGGGAATTTAATTCAATTCCAGAGAGCTCTGGGTTAATAGCTAACATTAAAGAGGCAATTCCAACGACATGAGGCACCGATTCACTGGTGCCTATTTGTAAGCTATAGCTAAACCCTTCAGGTACTGTAGTACCTATACTAATGGTGGAGATGATTCCTAGGCTGCGACTTCCATCTCCTCCAGGGGCAGCAATAATACCCATAGTATTGGGGTTGATTACATTAAGATTAGTATAAGAAGTGGCATCCCCATTAAAATTAGTGGCAATGGTAGTCAGTACTCCATCACAATTTCCGGGAAAATACTGACTGATATCCCCCTGCTTATTTCCTGCCGCAACTACAATTAAGATCCCTTGATCTAATACACGATTGATTACCTCTTGATAAAGAGGTGGGCAAACTCCTTCCCCCGATAAGCTTAAATTCATAATTTGTGCAGGGTACGGATTTATGGGTACTCCGGGAACAGGTAGACCTGCAGCCCATAAAGTACCATTTATCATATCACTTAAAGAACTTCCACATTTTCCAAGGGTACGGACAGGTAAAATTTTTGTATTCCAGTTTACTCCCGCCATCCCTATATCGTTATTACCTTGAGCTGCAATAATCCCAGTTACATGCGTCCCATGCCAAGAGCTCTCTTCAGCAGGCTCGTTGTCATCACATTCATTTTGTGCTGTCCAATCTCCAGGATCTGATCCTCCAGGGGCATAAGGAGTTACAAAAAAGTCATAGCCAGGTAGTAACCGATCGGCAAATTCCGGATGGGGATTAACGCCAGTATCTACTACTGCGATAATCGTACTAGAATCTCCTTGAGTCGTATCCCAAGCACCAGTAGCGTTAATCCCGCCAATATATCCTTGGCCTTGTCCTTTCATACTCCATTGATAGGGATCAAATAAAGGATCATTGGGAATGGATTGCATTTTTACTCGGATATCTGCTTCAATTTGATCAATACTAGGTAGCATTCTGGCTTGTTCAATCAGCTCTGTTAGCTCTTTTCCAGACTTAGGAGCTTGAAAGCGAAATATATGGGTTTTATTACCCATTGATTGAGAAAAAATTAGTTTTTCTCCAAAAATAGATTCTAATTCATTCATAATTTCATCAGAGGGAGGCAAATTCTCTGCTGCTAGGTCTTGAATTTTTTGATCTTTAAAGCGAACAGCGATGCCGTTTACTATGGCTGTAGGAGATAAGCTAGGGTTTAATAATTGAGGATTATTTGATGGTTCTGAGCGTAAAGTAACAGATTGTTTTGTCATTAACGAAGCGCTCGGTATATTTGAATTCTGAATGTAACCCTCTTTTATCAGCAAATTCTGAATCAGGGGTGCTATTTGGGAATTCAAATTAGCACCATAGCTAGTATTATTAATACTAATTAAAACTACAGAAATTATTATTTTTAACCACATATGAGCACTCACTTTTGCTGTATTCCTCTTTACTGTTCTAAAAAAGAGGGGCAAAAGCTGTGCCAACCTATGTTGCTTTTTTTAAATTAATCTTTTAGTTATTCAGTAACTTTATAGTTATATGTAAAAAATTTTTTAACGTAATTCTACTAAAAACGGTTTTTAATAAAAATTAACTGATTTATCAAATAGGAATTTAGCTATTACATGTCACTATTTATGACATTTTTTGTATTTCTTATTTAAAAATATTAAAAATTAAAACTATCTAAATTCATAAATGATTATTTATAAAAAAATAATTACCTATCTATCATTATTAGCTTTAACTCTATTTTGGATTTATCAAGGAACCATCTCTTTGAAAAAAGAGAAAAAGATAGTCTCAAGTAAGCAATCTTTATCTGTTATTAATCAATTATTAAACACAACAAGCATAGGATTCTCCCAAGTAGACATTCCATGGCAGTTTCTATTTCCTAGAGATCATGGAACACACTCAAGCTATCAAAATGAATCGTGGAATTTTGTTGGTAATTTAAGCTCAGATCAGAGAAGGGATTTTGGATTTCAGTTTAATTTTTTTCGGGTAGGTTTAAATCCAAATTCTTCCAAACGATCTTCTCCATGGGTGGCTAAGGAATTCTATCGAGGTTATTTTGGGCTCACTGATATATTAAAATCTCAATTTTATGCTATTGAACGATTTAGCCGTGTAGCTGTGGGGCTAAGCGGTGCTTCTTCTACAAATAATTCTATCAAAGTATGGCTAGAAGATTGGCAATTCCAAATATTGAACGAAGAAGAGGAAAAAAGTAGTTTTTATCTATTAGCAAAAACTGAAAATGTGAGCATTGATTTAGTATTAGAGCCATTAAAGATTCCTTTCTATTTTGGCGACGATTCCCAAATCTCAATGGGAAGCTTTTATGCTTATACCCTACCACGGTTGATGACTAAAGGGACCATAAAAATGAAAGATAGTAGCTACCCAGTGACAGGTCTATCTTGGTTTGATCATAGTTGGGGAAAGATACCTATCCCAACCGGATCTACCGTATGGGATCGATTTTTACTTCAGTTAGATAATGGGGTAGATTTACTTATCCTTCGACTCCATCGTACAGATGGCACAGGCACTCCTATTAATCATGGTACTTTAGTGACTACCCAAGGAGAGGCAGAAGTTCTAACTAGAGAAGATATTGCACTAAATCCACTGAGTAATTGGAAAAGCCCTAATACTCATATTTCCTATCCTACCCACTGGCAACTGCAAATTCCCGAGCATAATATTAATCTTAAGATTGCACCTAGCATAGAAAATCAGGAACTTAACTCAAGTATAGATTATTGGAGTGGCTCAGTTACAGTAGATGGTTACTATCAAGGCAATAGCGTAATAGGAAAAGGTTTTCAAGAGCTTACTGGCTATCGACCATAGATTAACTGCCTACTCTAAAAATATGATTAAATGAAAGAAAATATATTATTATGGTAGAAGATAATGAAAATATTATTAAAACAATGGTTTATTTTAGGATGGATGCTATTAGTATTAGTTACTTGTGATTCAGATAAAGTACCTCAATCTTATGAAGCAGCAAAAATAACTCAAGTAACTCCTGGCTTTGTACCTGAAGAACCGCAAAGACATGGAGATCCAAAAGCAGGTTATAATGCAATCATTAATAAACCCTATTTAACCTGCGGCATTCCCTATTCTGCCTATCAGAAAAGTACTCTTTTTCCTCCACCCCAATACTCTCTTCCTGAACGAAAAGGAATTAATAAGAATCTCCCCTATTACCAAACCTATTATGAAACTCAAGAGGGTACTGGTCTTGTAGTAAATAACTGTCTTCTCTGCCATGGCAGTCCTTTTAATGGCGAGCTAATTGTAGGATTAGGCAATGAGTCTTTGGATCTCACTCAAGATATAGTGGCCAATGCAGAAAGCATTGGGGTTTATGTAGAGGGTAAAAAAGAAACTAAAGAATGGCGTAAATGGGTGGATCGGGTCACTGGGATAGCTCCTTATTTGAGAACAGATACCATCGGTGTGAACTCTGCAGTCAATCTCACTTGGGGAATTTTTGCCCATAGGGATCCAAAAACTCTCGCATGGTCAAATGAATTACTTATGGATCCTCCATCAGAAAAACCCCTCCCAGTAAGTGTTCCCCCTTGGTGGCGAATGAAAAAACAAAATGGGATGTTTTATTCTGCCGCTGGCCGTGGCGATCATGCTCGCCTTGAAATTATGGCCTCTAGTCTATGTGCCGAATCAGTTAAAGATGCGCAAATGGTGGATTCTTATGCTCCGGATATTCAAGAATATATTGCTTCCCTTAAACCACCTACTTATCCTTTTAAAATAGATCAATCCCTTGCCAGTCAAGGTAAAGATATTTTTAATACCCATTGTGCTCGTTGCCATGGTACTTATGGAGAAAAAGAAGAATATCCCAATTTAGTAATTTCCCTTGCAGAAATAGGTACCGATCCTGAGTATATTAAAACGGCAATGGGTAGTGATTTAGATCGGTCTGGACCTTGGCTTGCACAATCTTTTTATGGTCAAGGAACTCATGTAGCAAAAGTTGACGGCTATTTAGCCCCTCCTTTAGATGGAGTTTGGGCAACGGCCCCTTATTTACATAATGGCTCAGTGCCTACCTTAGAATCCTTACTCAATAGTGCTCAACGACCTAAATACTGGACCAGAACTTTCGATACTAAAGATTACAATGATAAAACCCTAGGTTGGAATTATACCCAGTTAGACTATGGAAAATCAGGAGCTAAAAAATCAGAGGAACAGAAGAAGATCTATGATACCAGCCTCTCCGGCTATGGAAACATGGGGCATACTTTTGGAGATGTGCTATCCAAACAGGAAAGGCATCAATTATTAGAATACTTAAAAACCCTATAGATAATAATGGCAAACTACAATTTTGATCTTTTTATTATTGGTGCTGGATCAGGAGGAGTTCGTGCTGCCCGAGTAGCTGCCCGTTTAGGAGCTAAAGTGGCTATAGCAGAATCCCAATACTTAGGGGGTACTTGCGTTAATGTGGGTTGTATTCCTAAAAAATTTCTCCACTATGCAGCTCATTTCTCAGAAGATTTTGAAGATGCAGTGAATTTCGGCTGGACGGCAGAGCAGCCTCGTTTTGATTGGATCACTCTAGTTAAAAATAAAGATAAGGAAATTGAGCGGCTTAATCAAACTTACCAACGCCTCTTAGAACAAGTTAATGTAACACTAATCAATGGTTGGGCTAAGGTGGATAATCCCCATCAAGTCACTATAAACAATCACTCTTACAGCACGGAAAGAATTTTAATTGCCACTGGAGGTATGCCATTTACTCCAAATATTCCAGGTAAAGAACATATCACTGACTCAAATGAAATGTTTTTCCTTGAAACCCTACCAGAAAACATTATTATTGTAGGCGGAGGCTACATTTCAGTAGAATTTGCCGGTATTTTAAATGGATTAGGGAGCCATGCTACCCTTATTTATCGAGGAGACTCATTACTTCATCATTTCGATCAAGAGTTAAGGCAAGCTCTTGAAGCTGAAATGATTAAAAGAGGCATTATCCTTCGATCTAATGCAGAAGTGAAAGCCATTGAAAAACAAGGGCAAGGACTAAATGCGCTACTTCATAATGGAGAGATACTTCAAGCAGATAAAATTATGTATGCTATTGGTCGCCGTCCTAATACAGCTAACTTAGGATTAGCCGAATTAGGTGTGCGCCTTAATCCAACAGGAGGAATTATAGTAGATCAATTTTATCAAAGTACTCTACCCTCTATCTATGCGATTGGGGATGTGATTCAAAAAATTAGCCTTACTCCAGTTGCCACTGCAGAGGCCATGGTTTTATCCCATCATCTTTATGAAGGATCCAACACTCCCTTAGATTACACCAATATTCCTACTTGTGTATTTAGCCAACCTAATCTAGCTACTGTAGGGCTTACGGAAACTCAGGCTAGAGATAAAATAGGTGATATTAAGGTTTATCGCACCCGTTTTCGCCCCCTAAAACATACTATAAGCGGTCGGGACGAGCAAACCCTAATGAAACTTATCGTAGACAAAACAACAGACAAAGTAGTAGGTGCTCATATGCTAGGACCAGAGGCAGGTGAAATCATCCAAGGAATTGCCATTGCTATTAGAGCAGGAGCAACTAAAGCGCTATTTGATAGTACCATTGGCATCCATCCCACCGCAGCAGAAGAATTTGTCACGATGCGGAATGTAACTTAAGATAAAAAAATATTTGAACCCTATTGGATTTAGGAAAAAATAATGAAATCTATTTTTTATATTGGCCCTTTACGAATTGCTCTAGTTGTAATTACCATTACTTTAATTTGGTTCTCTTTCTATGCTGAAAAAGTAACACTTGAAACTGAATTTGGACTAGTAGCAAGTGCAGTAGCACCTGCCCTAACCTTTATTATGCTTTTTGTGGTTTCCCTTGATATTCTCATGAGCTTTATTGGTAAATTAGATAAAGACGCTAAAGAACGCCTACGTTACTGGATTATTATTGGGCTAGATCTCTCCATGATTACTGCTTTAATCATTGCTTGGAAGCCATTTTTCATGAGATTATTAGAGAGCTAGGTTGGAATATGATTATAAAAAAGTTGGGATAAGAACAAAGTGCTTATCCCAATAGTTAGGTGAAGAACAGGCAACAGTACTAACGAAACTCTTTATTGATCTTAGGTGGTTAAAATCTCCCTTGTGAATCTAGTTGATAATAAAAGTATGAAGTTAGGGTAGTACTTATTTTTGATTACTTGTTTATGTAGCTATATTTAATAGAATGTTTTGTTTATTTATCATTCTATTATAATGTACTCCTAAAAAGCCGGGGTAAGCACGGAAACCTTACCCCGGTAATTAGGCAGAGACAGCGAAAAAACTTACTGGATTTAATAAATTAAAACTATACTTTCCTGTCGTCACCTCCTTTTAATTGAGTAGTTAAAAATAAAAGGTACACTCATATATAATGCAACATTTATACCATTTTTTATTTTTTTATAAAAACAACAGGTTAATAATAATTCATTTTTATCATTAGATGATTTTACGTGATTTACCATAGTTGTTTTATAACAATTTTAGTTAAATCACTTAAATAGCTTTAAGCTATATAGAATGGTAAATTAAATAACTACAACGTATGTAGCTGCTCTAATCGCATAACTTGTAACAAATAGATAAAGTAAAATGATGAGCAACAAAAAAGTGGTACGATACAAAATTATCGTACCACCAGAATATGTTTATTTACCTGCAACACTTACTACCTTATGTTGTGCCGTTAATGCACCGTAAGTCCAAGGCTGGCGTTTGGCAAACATATGAACATTAGCCATCATATTCTTTTGGCGAGCACTAGCAATTTCTACTACTTCTAGCACAATTTTGTGCATATCAGGGTAGTTTGGTGCTATTTTATCCACATCCCATACAGGGAATTGGGCAGGAAGTGCTACCATACTGCCTCCTCCGTAAGGAGCATCCACTCGATTTGCAAGGATCACCGCACAGCGATTATCTGCTGCTCGAGGTACTAATAAATACTTCCGCTCTTTTTTATCTTGCATTCGAGTAGGCCATAGGATCACATCGGCTCCATTGACTCCTAAGCAGCGAGCCGCCTCTGGAAAGAGACCATCATAACCCATCATAATCCCCATGCGACCATAGGAGGTATTGACTACAGGATATTCCGATCCAGCTGTTCCCCATTGTTGTTCATCGCTAAATAGGTGCACTTTACGATAGGACATGATAATTTCACCTTCAAGCCCTATGAGAAAAGAAGTAGGATAGAGTTTACTGTCCACTTCTTCCACATTAGGGACCAGCAGAGCACACTTTTCTGTTTTGCATACTTCTGCGAACTTTTGCAGTAACTCCTGATTCATTCCAGCTAACCGCCGAGCCTCAGCTTCATCAATACGCCAATTAGGTGAAGCAACGTATTCAGGTAATACCATCACCTTAATCCCAAACCGTGCACCATGAGTCACTTGCTCAATCACCCGATCAAGGGTAGTTGGATGGGATTCACACACATGGGTTTGGGCCGCTGCCATATTAAAGGTCATCTGAGAAGGGATAATCGGTTCTACGCTGGTCTTTGAAACAGGGGTTTGTTCGTAGGGTTTAGTCAAAATACCATAAGTATCTGGACGGCGATCGGTAAATTTATCAGCGGTTAAAGCATAGTGTTTATCATCGGCAAGGGTGGGATCAATATTGCTAATTGCCATCCCATGAATATCCCAAGCCACTTTTGCTTTTACTTCACCCCTAGGATCTACAATCATACTTCCCCCAGGATAGTAAATAGATCGTTCTTGCCCTGCTTTAGTCGCTGCACAAATCCAAACCCCATTTTCTAATGCACGAGCAGGTCGCCATAATTCTGCTTGATCAATCAGAAAGAAATTAGCCATATCTAAAATGACTTGCGCCCCTTTTAATGCAGTACAACGGGGAATTTCCGGAATCCGACCATCAAAGCAAATCATCATCCCCACTCGACCCAATTCTGTTTCCACCACAGGAAAGCCTCGCTCCCCAAACTTAAACCAATTTTGATCATGGGTAGTGAGAAATTGCTTGTGATAGTGAACAACTAATTCTCCTTTGCGATCAAGGAGAATTCCTGTATTAAAAATCTTCTCTGCTTGCGGATCCCATTCAGAAAGCCCACTGGCAATATACACATCGTATTGACGGGCTAGTTTTGCCAATCCATGAATAAACTTGCCATCCTTAATCGTTTCTGCAATTTGCCTAGCATGGGGTTGAGAATCATATAAATAACCCACATTCATACATTCTGGAAACACAATGACCCGAATATTTTGCTGGGCAGCTTGTTTTACATAATGAGCACAAATTTCAAGATTTGCTTCTACATCACCCATTTTAGCGAGAGTCTGCACTGCAGCTGCTCGATATTCATAAGATTTCATTTAAAATTATCTCTCCTCAATTAATTACTATCTTAACTACCCTAAATCTAAAGTAGTTATTACTACTCCTTTATAAAGACATCCATAGATGCGCTGCTACTAAAGCACGCCAAGGTGTAAAAGGAGCAAGCCATTTTTCTGCTTCTTCAGCAGTAACTTTAGACTCTAATCCTAACAATTTTTGTAACCCTCTTCGCACTCCTGCATCACCATGGAGGGATCCATTCAACCAACTATAACCTCGAAGTAAACCATAACTAATAGTCCAAGGACCAATGCCCGGCACTTCAATAAGCTTTTTAGAAATCTCTTCCACAGGTGTTTGCTGGGTAAGCCAATCATCTAAGGGAAGAGTATTTTCTATAACTCCTCTGCTTAAATTGAATAGTGTTTTTGCCTTAGTTTTAGAATAGCCTACCTGATGCAATTTATCTTGACCTAATTGGGTAATTACTTCTGCATTAGGATGACAATACAGTCCACAGGAATGTGTTATTCCTAAGGCTTTAATGAGTTTTCTCCTAATGGAAATAGCCGCTGCAAGACTAATTTGCTGCCCAGTAATAGCCCAAGCAAGAGCTTCAAAGGGAGTGCTGGATAACGGTACTCTTAAACCCGCTTGCTTTTTAACCAGAGTACCTAATTGAGGGTGTCGATAGTGCGCTTTTTCAAAATCATCAATATCTTGGTTAAGCCCTAGCATTCTTTGTACTATAGGGAGTATTTCTAATTCAGAAACATCCTTGCCTCCCTCTGCTAGCAAAGTAATAGCAACTTGTTGTTTTTTCTTAAATTGTAAAATAAGACAAGCAGGCATGCCTTGCCATAAAATTCCTTTCTCTAATAAATTTTTACTGTAATTTACTCGTTCGGCTGTTTGCTCTGAATCCCGATCATGAAATGCCAGTATGTCATGACTGCGAAATCCATGGGGTAAATTAAGATATCCTGAATAGGAAATAGCCATAGAGATTAATCTTCCTCCCCTAAGGATAAATAAATGAGGTAAGCTATAATCCTGAGTTTATATTATTGTAACGAATATCTAAATAATCCGTGGACAAACAGCTAAAATACCACCTACGATGGCTTACTAAACCTGACTATAAAATGCTTGTTAAGGAGAGTAAAAAAGGGTTAGAGAAAGAAAGCCTACGCATTACCCTTAAAGGTAATATTGCCCAAACACCCCATCCTCAATCTTTAGGATCAGCCCTTACCCACCCTTATATTACAACCGATTATTCAGAGGCTTTACTCGAGTTTGTAACCCCACCTTGTGCGCAAGCAGAGCAAACCCTCGATTTCTTAGCATATATTCATCAATTTACCTATACGAATTTAAACGAAGAAATTCTTTGGGCAGCCAGTATGCCCTGTGCGGTCACCGATGAAAAAGAAATTCCTATTGCCTACTATGGCACTTCTAATGTGGGGCAGATGAAGCATGTGTATCGTCGTGGGCTAGGCTATCGCTATGGACGAGGAATGCAAATTATTGCAGGAATTCACTTTAACTATTCCTTGTCCGAATCTTTTTGGCCGATATTACAAGAGCAGGATCACAGCCAATTACCCCTAGCTGATTTTATTAACAAGCGTTATATTCACTTACTTCGTAACTTTCATCGCTTAGGTTGGATTATTTCCTATTTATTTGGCGCTTCCCCTGCGGTTTGTCAGTGTTTTTTAAAAACACCCCATGAAGAATTTATCCATTCTGATTCATCTACTTATACTTTACCCTACGCTACTTCGTTGCGAATGAGTGATATTGGCTATAAAAACGATACCCAAGCAGGGGTAGATATTCCCTACAATAGCCTTGCAGAATATATTGAAGGCCTTACTAAGGCGATTGAAACTCCTTTTCCTCCTTATGAAAAAATCGGTGTAGAAGTGGATGGGTTTTACCGTCAACTCAATGCAAATATTCTGCAGATTGAAAATGAGTTTTATAGCTTTATTCGCCCAAAACAGATTGCCGAATCTGGCGAAAAACCTACTCTCGCCCTAAAACGCCGAGGCATACAGTACATTGAAGTCAGAGCATTAGATATTAACCCCTATGAACCTCTAGGGATTAATCAGCAGCACCTCTACTTTTTAGAAGCTTTTCTTATTTTATGCTTGTTAAAAGCAAGTCCTAATTTAGATTCAGATCAGCGTAAAGAGGCAGAGCACAACCAGCAAAAAGTAGCTTGTTGCGGGCGAGATCCAATGCTTAACCTACAACGAAACGGAGAGAGTATACTACTTAAAACTTGGGCATTAGAAATCTATCAAGAAATGGAAGAGATCTGTTCTTTACTGGATCAAGGAGTAGAAAATCAATCTTACACTACTGCACTTACCCAACAGTATCCTCTTATTGAAGATCCGAATCTAACCCCTTCTGCACAAATCTTGGCAGAAATGAAAAAAACAGGAAAAACCTTTTATCGATTAGCCATGGATCTCTCTCATCAGCATGCTAATTATTTTAAGCAGCTCCCCTTAACTCAAGATAAAATAGAGCATTTTACTCAACTGGCTCAAATATCTTGGAAACAACAACGACATATGGAGGCTACAGATACCCTTTCTTTTAAAGAATATCTAGCCCATTATTTTGCTCAAAAATGATGATCACCCATGTTTTTGATAGGTACCTATCAATTCTTTTTCCTCAATAATATGATTTTGTATTGCTTGTTCTAACTTATCCTTAGTCAACGCTTTTAAGTCAGGTAATATGGTATCTAAAGCATATAGTTTAAAGAAATAGCGATGACGACCAATGGGGGGACAAGGGCCTCCATAAGTCGGTCTACTCCAACCCCAGTTATTTGATCCTGCTAAAGTACCTTTAGGCAAATCTTTAAGTTTTATTCCCTCAGTTAGTCCGTTAGCGGAAGGGGGAATGTTATAAAGTACCCAATGAACCCAAGTAAACATAGGGGCTTTAGGGTCAGGAGCATCAGGATCATACATAATGAGTGCCAAACTTTTCGTGCCTTCAGGAAGGTGATTCCAAGTAAGCTCAGGGGAAATATCCTGCCCTTCACAGGTATATTTCTCAGGAATTGCTGCTTGATGATCAAAGGCAGGCGAGGTAAAAGTAAAATTATCGGCAGCAAAACTACTCATGCTTATTCCCAATAGAAATACAAACAAATACTGCTCAAATCTATTATTCATAACATTGTTACCTCTCATTTAAAGATTATTAATATAAATTGGCTTAAGCTCGTCGGCAGGAGTAAAGCCAAAAATTTTTCCATAAAAATAAAGCTCACTTTTTAATGCATGACTAATATTTTCTGCTCTACGAAACCCATGCTGCTCATCAGGAAAAGTAATATAGGCAACAGGTAATTTTTTCTCCTTCAATAAATTTACCATTGCTTCTGCTTGATTAGGTGGTACCACTTTATCCTCTAGTCCCTGAAAGAAAATGATTGGGCAATCTATCTTATCTATACTATGGATTGGAGATCGATCCCTATAGCGTTGTATTTGCTCTGGATAAGCACCTATAAGCTGATCTAAGTAACGGGATTCAAATTTATGGGTATCTTTAGCTAAAGCTTCTAGATCGCTAATTCCATAATAGCTGGCTCCAGCTTTAAATAGGCTGTAAAAGGTTAAGGCAGCTAAAGTAGTAAATCCTCCAGCACTACTGCCTCGGATAGCTAACCGCTTTGGATCCACTCTATTGTGCTGGACTAAATATTTTGCTCCATAAATACAATCTTCCACATCCGCAATACCCCATTGTCCTATCAGTTGTTGACGATAAGCACGGCCGTAATTGGTACTGCCTCGATAGTTCACATCTAACACCCCAAATCCTCGGCTAGTCCAATATTGAATTTTAAGGTTTAAGGTATTATCTGTGGCTGCAGTAGGTCCGCCATGACTGATGACTATTAAAGGAGGTCGCTCTGTTTCGAATCCTATAAAATCTTTACTTTTAGGAGGATAGAAAAACCCGTAAGCAGTAGCGTGATTTCCTGTAGGAAAGGAAATAGGTTCTCCATAAGAAATAGTTTCTGAATCAAATTTAGTACTATTAGATTGATGAAGGGTAGTACATTTACCCGTCTTAACATCTAGAGTAACAATTTCTGGAAATAAGCCAGAGGCTGCTCCAATAAAGACCGCTTGTTGCTCATTAGCTTGTAAAAAACTAACTCCCGTATAAGGAGTATTAATTTTTTCTAAGGTGCCATTCTGGGTATCTATATAAGCCAAGTGATGAATACTTTCTTGACTATAAGTGCAGAGAATTTTATGAGGAGAAATAAAACCATAAGTAGATTGCCCAAAAATCCACTGAGGTAACCCGAATTCTGCCTTCATAGGTAGGATGGCTTTCGCTTTTTCCCCATCCCATCGGTACAAATTCCACCAGTTTGAACGATCAGAGATAAAGTATAGAGCTCCTGTGGGAGCCCATTGAGGCTGAAAGATAGATTCTGTATTACCCCCAGCAACTTGTATCTTCTCTACTAGATTTCCTTGATCATCTATTCGAGCAATCCACAGTTTGGTACCATCCCAAGGCATATTAGGATGGTGCCAGCAAATCCAAGCTAAGTAATTCCCATCGGGGCTTAATCGAGGTGTGGCATAAAAATCTGCACCTGATTCCAATACAGTAACGTTACTACCATCTAAACTAATACCTATAATGGTATTCACAGGCTCTTTACTATCACTACTATGCTCCTCACGGATATAGATTAGTCGATTGTGTTTTTTATCATAAATTCCATCTGCGTAGCGATAAACCCCTTCCGGAGTGATAGGTTGTGGATCAGAATCTAGTTCCTGCTTATATAGTCTTTGATCATCAAAATGAGAAAAAAATATCTGATCTTTATCTGTAACTAAATAAGCACCACCTCCATATTCATGGACTCGGGTTCTAATATTGTAAGAAGCTGAATTAATTTCATAAATTTCTCCTTTATGGGTTCGATACATTAATACTCCCCGGCCTCCCTCTTGAGGTCGGGTTTCTAACCAATAAACTCCTATTTTAGTTAGAGTTGTTTGTCCTAGACCAATGGTACCTTGAGTGATCTGTTCTATGGTAATAGGAGATTGCCAAGTACCATAAGGTTTTATGGAAACTGTCATAGATAATTTTTATTTATTTAAAACAATTTGATTATGCTGATCATCGATAGTGATCACATACTGACTCAATACATTCATTCCTAATAAACCATAGGATCCCAACAACTGATCTTCAATAAAAGCAGCTTCCACATTAGGAATTTTTTCAGATCCTAGAGTGAGTGTTTTTAATCGGCTAAGTTTTGCTTGCAGTGCTCCATTAGCCGTTTGAATTTCTTGATCCTTAAGTTGATTAGGGTTAAGTCCTAACTTAGGCATAATAGAAGCGGGTAATACCACCAGAGAAGCCCCTGTGTCCACTAATAAAGGCATGTTAATAGTAGTGCTTACCCCTTGAATAGATGCTTGAACTAAATGATGGGTACCACTACGGGTTGTATTTAAAATAATTTTATTAGGAAGTACTGGAGGAGCTGCAGTCTTTTCACTTAAAATCAGAATTTCCTTAATTCTTTGATTATCGGCTGTGTGTACCAGAATATAATTAAAATCTACCAGTAATTTTTGAATTTGCTTTTGAAGTGAGCCCTGAACTAGAGGTCGAGCCGCAATATCCCGAGTTCTCTCTAATCCTTTAATTAAAATATGCTCTCTTACCCCAATTTCTCCCAGCTCCTTGGCCAAGCTATCTTCAAATAAGGGCAAGTCCTCATCTGCGATGGCCAATAAGCCTCCTAGCCATAAACCAGAGATAAATAAAAGATAATTAAATTGCTGTTTGTATCTCATATTTTCAGTATAGGAAATTTATTTCTATACAACAAAATAAAAATTAGATATACTTAAAGTGAATTATTAATATAATTAATTAATTATATTAATAATTTATATATTTTATATCTAATAACTATCTTACCAAGGTAATACGCACAATCCCGATATTAATATCGGGATTTTTTTTGTCACTAAAGGGGATAATAAAGAATAAAATTGCTTTAGTCATTTTTAACAACTCCTCACTAGGAGTAGGAACAAATAGGGACGCTTGGGTATATCAAAGCAGTAAAGATAAATTGGCACGAAATATAACAGCCACCATTGGATTTTATAATCAAGAGCGAGAGCGGTTTCATCAGGGTTTCTCAAACCTAACCAAGCAAGAACAAGAGAAAAAGATTAATTGATTTGTTAACACTGATTCAACCCAAATAAGCTGGACAGATGATTTAAAAAAGAATTTGTTGAAAAACCAATCCTTTTACTAAGCAATGGATGTATTTCAATCGTGACTTAAATCAAAGGGTTTACTAAATGCCTCAAATTTTTCCCTATGAAAGGGCAGAAAATATAGTGATTGCGGTCACCGGGCGAGGGGCAATCAAAGTAGTTTTCAGCAGTGATCACTAATGTAATTCCTGACTTAGAAATGATTTCAAAGGGGCAATATTTCCCTTTATATCTTTATGAAAAAATTTCCTCTGAAAAACAGGATTTATTTACTCATAGCAGTCTGCAATCTGGCTATCAACAAGTGGATGGGATTACAAATGAGACTCTGACTCATTTTCAAAATACTTATAAAAATAAAATTTGCAAAGCAGATATTTTCTACTATATTTATGATGTGCTCCATTGTGAGAATTATCGGGGTCAGTACAAGGACAATCTTTCCAAGCAACTGCCCCGAATTTTTTTAGCTAAAAATTATGCTATTTTCACTGCCCTTTCTCAAGCAGGACGCAGGCTCGCAGATCTCCATTTAAATTACGAATCGGCTCTTCCTTACCCTGTCACCTTTTTAGGTACATTAATTCATAAGGGTACAGATTTTGTGAATGCTCGCCCGGAGCATTTCTATGCACGAAAAATGAAGTTTGTAAAAAAAGAAGATCGGACTCGGGTGATTTACAATGACTTTATCACCATAGAAATATCCCAGAGCGTGCCTACCTACAATTATGTGGTCAATGGTAAATCTGCTCTAGAATGGGTGATAAAACGACAATCAGTGCGGCAGGATAAAGACAGCCAAATTAAAAATAATGCTAATGATTGGGCAAATAAAACCATGGATAACAGAGGTTATCCACTGGAACTGGTTCAACGGGTGATTACGGTCAGCCTTGAAACCATGAAAATTGTGGCAGAAATTTCTCAACTAGGAGAGATTGAAACTATAGCTTTAGCTGAAGCAATCTTACCTGTTAGCCATCTTCTTTGACAGATAAGCACCAAGCTTAATAAACGGACGCTCGACTAAAAAATAAATCAAACTAGAAGTTATCCCAATTAAAGTAACAAGTATGACAAAATAGAGCGTCCAATGGTGCTGAAGAAAAAAAGGCTCGTAGGATCTTAGCAAATCCATGAAAAATAAATGGGTGAGGTAAATCCCGTAGCTAATCTCACCAATAAACACTAACCCACTTTTTTTAAGGCAATCATTGACTGAATCAGGGGCACAGGAAAACACGAGCACCAGGAAAGAAAACGCTGCTCCTGAGTAAACCCGTCCTAATAGCACTACCTCTTGATGCTCCCAATAATCTCCAACATGGGGATATAGCCATTCTAAATAGAAAAAAACTCCTACTATACTTAAGGTTAAAAAAAACCGGAAAAACCGAGTAATATAAACTCTAGCTAATTTCTTGATTTGCACTGCCAAAAATCCCACTCCAAACAGCCCAAGCATTCCGGGTAGCTGGGTTGTGAGAAAAAAAAGAATAGTGGTATCCGTAGTAATTCCAAATATCCCCCAGCGGTAAAGAGCGCTACTAGTAATGAGTATTACAGATAAACCATACCAGAAAGAGGTTTTGTTTCTCTTAGGTAGAAACAGGATTAAGGCGGCAAGCAGGTAAAATTGAAACTCCTCACCTAGAGTCCACAATACTCCATTAATGGCACCGCCATACCCCGGCATTAGATTATGGAACATTAATAAATGGCTGATGATAAGTAGCTTATTATCAAAAAAATAGGGCTTATTAATATAAAGGCAAAGGAATAAAACCACTAAGTAGGCAGGATAGATACGAAAGAATCGTCGAATTAAAAAAGATTTAATATTTTCATGTTCTCGACAGAGAATAGTACCAATTAAAAAACCGCTAAGGACAAAGAATAAATCTACTCCATTCCACCCTACGCCTACATAAAAATTGTTACCTAATGCGGGCTTTAGCTGATTTGGGCTAAGGTCAATATAGTGAAAGAGAAAAACCCATACCGCTGCAAAGGCTCGAAGAAAATCTAGTCCGGAAAGTCTATTACTTTGCTTCAAGGAAGCATTCATGACAAGGGGTAATATCTTTAGTAGTAATTGTAATAAATTAAGGAAAGCTGATAGTCATTTTATGGAGCGGGTGATGGGAATCGAACCCACGTTATCAGCTTGGGAAGCTGAAGTTCTACCATTGAACTACACCCGCTTGAAATTTATTGCTTGCTTAGATTATAGGGAAAATCTAGGTAGCAAACAACTAGCAACACTTTATATTAGATTTCTCCTTGAAAAATTAGCACTTAAACAACCATTTCTATAATTTACGTCTACACTTCACATTATGTAAGTATTTCTTACAAAGGAATGAGTGTAAGGAGGATGGTTATGAAAATAGAAATATATCGCTTATCAATGGAAAATCCTGGCGATGCTCAAGGATTGCAACAACTGCTAGATAATAATCTAATTAAAGCATCTCAAATAGTAGCTATCATTGGAAAAACAGAGGGTAATGGAGGAGCCAATGATTTTACCCGTGCTTTAGCCACCCATGCCATTACAGCAGTGCTTAGCAAAGCATTAAATATGCCTTCCTCTGAAGTGATAAATCGAATCGCTATAGCATGGTCTGGGGGATGTGAAGGGGTTTTATCTCCCCATATGACCGTATTTACAAGAGATATTTCTGCAAATAACCCTAACCCCAGTGATGATAAACGAGAAGATCCTAATCTCTCTAAAAAATATGCCCGAGGAGCAATGGCATTAGGTGTTGCAATTGGATTGAAAGAAATACCTAAAAATGCAGTAACAAATGAGTCTATTGCACATGATATGTCTCTTTACTCATCAGTGGCATCTACATCGGCAGGCGGAGAAATCAATAGCTGCGAGGTGGTCGTGTTTGGAAATTCTCCCACATCAACAAGTCAGTATCGTATTGGTCATGCAACACTGGCTAATGTCACCGATATCGATGGAGTTCGGGCTGCAATTCGCTCTGCAGGCTTAAATATTCATGCTGAAGCCACTGAAGCAGAAGTACAAAAAATTGCTGCAATATTTGCCAAAGCAGATGCACCCATTCATGGCGTTTTATGGGGACAGCGAACCACGATGCTCTCTGATGCAGATATTCACTACGAACGCCATGCACGGGCTGCCTTAGGTGCAGTTATTACCTCGGTAACCCATGACTCTAGAATTTTTATATCCGGTGCCACTGAACATCAATGTGCCCTTGGATATGCACCTATTGCTGTCATTGTGAAGGTAGCCGATTCTTATTCTTAGTTAAATGCGCCTAGTAAAAAAGTGGATAATATTAAAATAAAATGGCTCACCATGATAATGGCATAGATAAAACTACTGAGGTGGTTAAAGATAGATACCCTACTCTTGATAAGCCTCTCCCAGCTAAAGAAACATTTTTTTTAGCTGTTCAGCATTTATGTGCTGCTTATGCTGGAATTATTGCCCCTCCTTTAATTATTGGTGAAGCAATTCATTTGCCACTTCCATATATAACTATTTTATTATCAACCAGTATTCTTGCATCAGGTGCAGTGACTATATTACAGTCAATCGGTATACCGGGAGTTGGAGTAAAGCTCCCCCTTGTAGAAGGGGTTTCTTTTTCAAGTATTGCACCTATGCTCATTATTAGTCAGATGTCCCCAGACCCATTTACTGCAATGCAAACCATTATGGGTGCTGTCATCGCATCTTCAGCATTTATGATATTTGGTACTTCTCTTTATGCTCGTTTATTGCGATTTTTTCCACCCCTTGTTTTAGGATCAGTAGTGATAGTCATTGGGCTGACTTTAATCCCTATTTCCATTGAGTGGATACAAGGAGAGGAAAATAATCCGTTCTATCAATCTCCTTGCATTATTAGCTTAGGTCTCTTTACCTTTATAGTTACTATTATAGCTGTCCGTTATGGTCCAAAAATGATAAAGCGAGTATCTGTATTATTTGGAGTGGTTATCGGTACACTGGTAGCCATGCCTATAGGATTAGTAGATTTTTCAGAGGCTATGGCTCAAGATTTATTTGCATTACCACACTTTCTTTCATTTGGCATGCCTAGGTTTGAGATAGCTCCCATTATTTCCATGATGATTGTAATGTTAGTTATTATGATGGAAGCTACCTGTAATATTATGGCAATCGGAGCAATTATTGGGAAAGATATTAAAAAGCAGGATGTTATAAACTGTTTAAGGGCAGATTGCTTAGGATCTATTTTTTCAGCATTTCTCAATGGATTTCAATGTAGTGCCTATGGTCAAAATATCGGTATCATTCAACTAAGTCGGGTACATAGCCGCTATGTGGTAGCAGTCACTGGGATTCTCCTCGTAATTTTGGGTATATTTCCTTTACTATCTGCAATCATTGCTAGTGTACCATTGCCTGTACTAGGTGGAGGATGTCTCGCTGTGTTCGGTCTTGTTACTGTTACCGGCATTCAAACCCTATCCCATGTAGATTTAACTTCTGAACAAGGCACAATCAATGGTCTTATTGTTGCTGCAGCAATTACAGTAGGTATAATCCCTTTAGTAACTCCTCAATTTTACGTGAACTTCCCCCAATGGGTAAATATTATTTTTGGATCTGGTATTGCCTCTAGTGCAATTACTGCTATTGTATTGAATTTAATTTTAAACGAGATGCCAAAGATACTTAAATTTAGATGAAGTGCACAGATGGTTATGTTATCATCGCTAATCCTCGCCCTCATGAACTCTATTTACTGCTATTTAAACTAACCAATTTTGTTACAATTCTGACAATAAGTAGCATTCTTTTCCAAGAAAAGCTATTAATTTCAATTTTTTAGAAAATATAATCAGTGAGTTGTTCTTTTTGGAACATATTTTGCCCCTATTATCCTTATTAGCACAATTATAGAAGTATTAAAGGTTATGAATAAAGATATATTAACAATTGTTTTGCTATGTATTTTAGGGATTTCTCTATATTTATGGTGGCTTCTTAGTAGTACTACTAATTAGTAGGTAAATAGGTAGCTCCACAATTAACAGCGTTCTTTATTCAGGAGATCCTAATAACTCATCATCCATACCAGAGTCTTCTTCATTATTTATGATGCTATTAGAGTTTGTTGGGCTTGGATTTATTGTTCTTCAGAAAGAAATCAACGTAACTATTATTTAGTAATTAACAATTAGCTTAGGAGCTAGTGCCTCTAAGCTAATTTATAATTTATCAAACCCTTGTTGTAAATCCTTTTTAATATCCTCTACGGACTCTAAACCTACAGAAAGCCGAACAAGACCATCTTTAATCCCTGACGACTCTCGCTCTTCTTGACTAAGGCGACTATGAGTAGTCGTAGCCGGATGGGTAATAATGCTTTTGGTATCTCCTAAATTTGCGGTAATAGAGATAAAAGAAACTGAATCAATAATTGTCCAAGCTGCTGCCTTTCCTCCTTTTAATTCAAAGGCAAGTAGACCTCCAAAATCAGATTGTTGTTTTGCTGCTAGCTGATGTTGTGGATGAGAAGCTAATCCTGCATAGTATACTCTAGCTACTTCTGGCTTTTTTTCTAGCCACTCTGCGATCGCTTGGGCTTGTCGACTGTGTGCCTCCATCCGTAGCGTTAGGGTTTCTAACCCTTTAAGAAATACCCATGCATTAAATGGGCTTAAGGTAGGACCTGCCGTACGCAAAAAACCAAATATTTCCTCACCTACTCGTTGCTTATCCCCTACTACTGCACCACCTACACATCGCCCTTGTCCATCAAGATATTTAGTAGCAGAGTGAATAATAATATCTGCTCCTAATTCTAGGGGACGTTGTAGGGCTGGCGTACAAAAACAATTATCTACTACTAGCAGGGTCTGATATTTTTTAGAAAGTTGGGCAAGTTGGGCAATATCAGCAATTTCATTAAGAGGATTAGAAGGGGTTTCGAGAAAGAATAATCTAGTATTAGGCTGAATTGCTCTTTCCCAAGCTGTTAAATCAGCTAAAGGTACAAAGGTGGTTTCGATCCCAAAGCGTGCTAGATATTTATTAAATATAGCCCGAGTAGTACCAAAAATATCTTTTGAAGAAACGATATGATCCCCTGATTTTAATAGGGATAAACAAGTAGCTAAAATAGCAGACATGCCTGATGCGGTAGCAACACAAGATTCCCCACCTTCTAAGGCTGCTAATCGTTGTTCAAAAGCTCTGACTGTAGGATTAGTAAATCTTGAATAGATATTCCCTGATTCATTACCTGAGAAGCAAGCTGCTGCTTGAGCAGCGCTCTCAAAAACAAAGCTTGAAGTCAGGAAGAGCGGATCAGAATTCTCTCTTTCATGGGTGCGATCCTGTCCTGCTCTTACTGCAAGGGTCGCAAAATCATATAGATCATAATTATCCATGGAGTTTAATCCTAATAGTGCAAGTAGAAGCGAGAAAATTATTTAAATAAAATTAGATCTTTATTAGGGTACAACAAAATTAGGGTATAACAAAGGGTGGTATAGGGGAAAGCTATTTTCCCCACATTAAGGATAGTCTATGGTCGGGGCGAGAGGATTTGAACCTCCGACCACTTGAACCCCATTCAAGTGCGCTACCAGGCTGCGCTACGCCCCGAAGATGGAGAATATATTAAATGGTATTGTTTAATATGTCTAAAACTTCTTCTAGCTCTAAACGAGCTTGACGGATAATCTGCTTACTCTGAGTATTCTCGTTTTTTACTTCATCACTAGAGAGTTGTTGTCTTGCTCCACCAATAGTAAAGCCTTGATCATAGAGTAATGCTTTAATTTGGCGAATCATGATAACATCATGACGTTGATAGTAACGTCGATTTCCACGACGCTTCACTGGTTTAAGCTGAGGAAATTCTTGCTCCCAGTACCTTAACACATGGGGCCTAATAGCACAAAGCTCACTTACTTCACTAATAGTAAAATAACGCTTACTGGGTATTACTGGTAATTCGTTATTATTGCTCGCTTCCAACATAAGATTCTACCCGTGTTCTTAATTTTTGCCCTGGTCGAAAAGTAACTACACGCCGAGCGGTAATAGGAATTTCTTCTCCAGTTTTTGGATTACGCCCAGGTCGTGTTCCTTTACTACGAAGCTCAAAATTACCAAACCCAGAGAGCTTGACTGTTTCTCCTTGCTCTAAGACCATTGCGATATCTTCAAAAAACATTTCAACAATCTCTTTAGCCTCTCGTTTATTTAAGCCAAGTTCCTGATTCAGCGCTTCTATCATATCTGCTTTAGTGAGTGCCATCAGTTACTCCCTAATGATTATATTTAGCTCACTTACAAGCATTTTCACCATCTGCTCCATAAAGTTATGCACAATTTCATCTGTTAAAGTGTAATCCTGGTGTTGTAAAACAAATTTGAGTGCCAAACTTTTTTTATCAGGATCAATTCCTTTTCCAGTATACAGATCAAATAAATAATGTTCTTTAAGTATATCAGATTTAAGACTTTTTATACAATCAAAAACGCTTTTTACTGAAATACTCTTATCGATTAAAAATGCAATATCTCGATGGATTTCTGGGAATTTAGATAGAGGTTGAAAAACGGGATGCCTTTTTAAGAAAAGTAAATTAATTTTTAAGAAAAAAAGATAAACTTGCTGTGTAAGATCAAGCTTATTAGCAAGTTCGGGCTGTAGTGCACCTAGCCACCCTATGGATTTACCATGGTAAATAATTTCTGCACTTTGCCCAGGATGTAATGCAGGGTGCTGGCTTTGTTTAAAAAGAAAAGAGGATTGTTTATCGCTGAGAGTAAGTAAAGATTCCACATCCCCTTTCATATGAAAAAAATCAACAGATTGAGAATAAATACCCCACTGTTCTGGATGATAAAGACCAGAAACTACTCCAGCTATCACAGGTTCTTGGGTAACAGAGGGTAACTGAC
This sequence comes from Candidatus Nitrosacidococcus tergens, assembly GCF_902810445.1. Lineage (NCBI taxonomy): Bacteria > Pseudomonadati > Pseudomonadota > Gammaproteobacteria > Chromatiales > Chromatiaceae > Candidatus Nitrosacidicoccus > Candidatus Nitrosacidicoccus tergens. The sequence continues at coordinate 1,013,363 of NZ_LR778175.1, forward strand.
CAGTAAAAATAAGTCCAGATTCAAATAAGCGAATTCGCTCTTGTTGGCGATATTGATTATATTTAAATGCTTGAATTAGCCCGGGCCATAAGCTAGTACGCATCACTGCCATATCTGAAGATATGGGATTGGCAAGTGAAATAGCTTTCTGATTAGGATCTAAAAGCTGTTGTATTTGAGGATCAATAAAGCTATAGGTGATTACTTCTTGATAGCCTCGATTGACTAGAATCTGCTGTATATCATATGTAGAAATTTTTGCTTCCGTATGAAATTGAGGTTTGATAGCTCCAGTAGGTCTTGTAGTTGGAAAGTTATCATAACCATGCAAACGCCCTAACTCTTCGATTAAATCAACTTCATAAGTTAAATCAAAACGGAAACTAGGAATTTTTACTTCCCATCCTGATTCTATCGTTGTTACTTCTAACCCTAAGCCAGTTAGGTGGGTTAGTACTTGATCTTGAGGGAGATAAATTCCCAAAATTTGTTTAATACGATGTTCTCGTAAATGGATTATAGGCTGGGAAGGTAGAAAGTCCCTATGAGTAGCTTCAACAATAGGCCCTGCTTTGCCGCCTGCAATTTTTAGCAGCAAGCCTGTAGCACGTTCTAAAGCTTGGCGGGGAAGATTAGGATCTACGCCCCGTTCAAACCGATGGGATGATTCGGTATGTAACCCATAGTTTCGGCTACGTCCTGCAATAGCCGTAGGAATAAAAAAGGCACTTTCTAAAAATAAATCTTGGCTTTGATCGCCAATTGCAGAATCACTGCCTCCCATAATACCTGCTAAAGCAAGTACTTTTTGATGATCAGCGATTACTAATGCATTTGGATCTAGGGTAATTGTAGAATTATCTAATAAGGTTAAAGATTCTTCTGATCTTCCATAGCGAACTTGAATGCCACCTGAGATTTGATTTAAATCAAAGGCGTGCATAGGCTGCCCTAGTTCTACCATTACATAGTTAGTAATATCAATAGGAAGATTTAGACTACGGATACCACAACACTGTAGCCGTTCCTTTATCCACTCGGGGGTTAAGGTTTGTGGATTAATGCCTTGTACAATCCTTCCTAAATATCGAGGACAAGACTCCGGAACTAAAATTTCAACCGGTAAGGTTTTATCGATTTCAGGAGGAATTGAAGCGATCTCAGGGTGCTGTACTGGCTGACTAAAAAGTGCACCTACTTCCCGAGCAATCCCTGCAATACTTAAACAATCACTTCGATTAGGAGTAAGACCAATTTCTATAATTACATCATCTAAGTTAAGAAATTCCCTAATATCCTTACCTAAAAAATCTTGGGCGGTTTGAGCAAGTTCTAAAATTCCATGAGATTGTTCTGTCAGTCCTAGCTCAGTAGCAGAGCAAAGCATACCATGAGATTCTATCCCTCGTAATTTCTTTTTTTCAATGAAAATACCATTGGGTAATCTAGCACCTACTTGAGCAAAAGCTACATATAGTCCTGCTTGTACATTAGAGGCGCCACAAACTACTTGAAAAGTTTCACGTTGGGTTACGCTTACTTGGCAAACATGAAGTTTATTACTACCTTCAAGAGCTCTTAGCTCTATCACTTTAGCAACAACTACTCCCTTAAAACTAGGTGTAGCAGGTGTGATGCTATCAACTTCTAGCCCTGAAAAAGTTAATCGGTTTGTTAAAGTTTCCGTGTCACAGTGCGGATTAACCCAAGTTCTTAGCCAAGATTCGCTAAATTTCATAGTGATGTAATCGCAAGGATACTAATTAAACTGACGGAGAAAGCGTAAATCATTCTCGAAAAATAAGCGTAAATCATTAATTCCATAACGGAGCATAGCAAGACGCTCTACTCCTAAACCAAAAGCGAATCCTAAATAATGCTCACTATCAATCCCTAAGTTAGAAAAAACTTTGGGGTGAACCATGCCACAACCAAGCACTTCTAACCAGCCTGTGTGACTACATACTCGACATCCTGCTCCATGGCAATGGACACATTGAATATCTGTCTCTGCCGATGGTTCGGTAAAAGGAAAATAAGAAGGGCGAAATCGTACTTTTAAATCTTCGTGTTCAAAAAAGAAGCGAAGAAAATCAGAGAGAATCCCTTTAAGGTCAGTAAAACATACTTGATCATCTACCAATAACCCCTCTACTTGGTGAAACATAGGGGTATGAGTTAAATCGGAGTCTCTCCGATAAACTCGACCCGGAGCAATCACTCGCAAGGGAGGTTTGTCCTTCATCATAGCTCTGATTTGTACGGGAGAAGTATGGGTTCGTAATAACTGATGAGAATCGAAGTAAAAAGTATCATGCATTGCTCTTGCAGGATGAGAATCGGGGATATTTAATGCCTCAAAATTATGATAATCATCCTCAATTTCTGGCCCTTCATGGACTTTAAATCCGATCTGGTAAAAAAAATTCTCAATTCGATTTAAAGTTTGAGTAACAGGATGTAGCCCACCTATATCCATCCTTCGTCCCGGTAAGGAAATATCTATAGATTCAGAGGCAAGTTTAGCTGCCAAAGATATTTGAGTTAATACTTCCTTACGGGATTGAAGCTCGCTTTGAAGCAATAATTTTGCATCATTAATTGCTTTTCCAAAGGCAGGACGATCTTCTGGGCTAATTTGCCCTAAAGTTTTAAGATAGCTTGTTAATACTCCTTTTTTTCCTAGATAATGAACTCGTACTCTATCTAGAGATTCCAAATCAGAAGCGTCTGAGACCGCTCTTTTCGCAAGCAGTGTTATTTCATCTAAAGACTCATTCATGGGGATTTCAACAGGCTATCTTAGGTTGAGCTTAAGCCGCAAGGGCTGCTTTTACACGCTCTGCAATAGCAGTAAATGCGGTCATATCCTGTACCGCTAAATCAGCAAGTACCTTTCGATCTATCTCGATAGATGCTTTTTTCAAACCATTGATAAAGCGGCTATAGGAAAGCCCGCATTCTCTAGCTGCCGCATTAATACGAACAATCCAAAGATTCCGAAATTGACGTTTACGCTGGCGACGATCTCGATATGCATATTGTCCAGCTTTAATGACTGCTTGGTTAGCAACTCGAAAAACGTTTTTACGCCGTCCTCGATATCCTTTGGCTTGGGCAATAATTTTTTTGTGACGTGCATGAGCAGTAACGCCTCTTTTAACTCTAGGCATAGTAGTAAATTCCTTTTAAAATTTTTTAAAGATAAGGTAATAAACGAACTAAACCAATTTGATCTGAGGCACTGCAGATCGCTTTATGGCGTAAATGACGTTTACGCTTACTGCTTTTCTTTGTAAGAATATGATTGTGGAATGCTTGACCATGTTTAAACTTACCACTACCTGTACGTTTAAACCGTTTTGCTGCTCCACGATTGGTTTTTAATTTAGGCATTTTGACTCCTTAATATATTAACTAAATAATTCCATAGTAATTGGGCAAACCAATCTTCAGGCCCAAAATACTTATCGCTTAGGTGCAAGCACCATGAGCATTTGTCGCCCTTCTCGTTTTGGGCTTTGTTCAACTACGCCATGTTCATCAAGATCATCTCGGATTCTCTCTAAGAGCTTAAAGCCAAGATCCTGATGTACCATTTCTCTACCACGAAATCGGAGGCTGATTTTAACTTTATCCCCATCGGTGAGAAATCGAATTAAACTACGCAATTTAACCTGATAATCTCCCTCTTCAGTGGTAGGTCGAAATTTAATTTCCTTAATCTGAATTTGTTTCTGTTTCTTTTTCGCAGCTTGGCGTTTTTTAGTTTCTTCGAAAAGATATTTGCCATAGTTCATGACTCGGCATACCGGAGGTTCCGCTTGAGGAGCAATCTCTACTAAATCTTCCCCCGCCTCATCTGCAATTTCTAGTGCTTCTTTAACAGAAACTACACCAATTTGTTCACCATCAATACCAATTAGGCGAATCTTAGGTGCAACAATTTCTTCATTTATACGATTTTTCTTTGAGTTTGAGTTAACGTTTGAAATAATGTTTTAATCCTCCTCAGATATATCATAACTAAAACGAGTAATTTGAGCTTTTAAGTACTCAGAAAAGCTATCTAAACTCATTACCCCTAGATCCTTACCAGCTCGGGTACGTACTGCAACTTGCTGCTGCGTTACTTCTTTATCCCCTACAATAAGTAAATAAGGTATTCTTTTTAAAGTATGTTCGCGAATTTTAAAACCGATCTTTTCATTTCTCAAGTCTAAAGCTGAGCGAAATCCTTGTTTCTTTAATATTTGCTCAATTTGTTCTGCATACTCAGTTTGCCGATCTGTGATATTAATCACAACCACTTGTACTGGTGCCAGCCAAGGTGGGAATTTACCAGCGAAATGCTCGATGAGAATCCCAAAAAAACGCTCTAACGATCCAAGTACTGCTCGATGAATCATAATCGGCCGTTGACGAGTACCATCCTCTGCAATATATTCCATCTCAAAGCGGTTAGGCAAATTAAAATCTAACTGTACGGTAGAACATTGCCATTTACGTCCGATAGCATCTTCAATTTTAATATCAATTTTAGGGCCATAAAATGCACCGCCCCCCTCATCTATCCCATAGGATAACTCTTTCTTTTCCAGAGCAGATCGTAAGGCTTTAGTTGCACGATCCCAAATTTCATCTGATCCTACAGAATTTTCTGGGCGGGTAGAGAGCTCTATTTCATATTGATGAAACCCAAATGTTTTTAGCATATTTAAGGTAAAATCTAAAATAGCTAACACTTCAGATTCTATTTGCCCTTCTCGGCAAAAAATATGGGCATCATCTTGGGTAAATCCTCGTACTCGCATTAGTCCATGCAATGCACCGGACATCTCATGGCGATAAACGGTACCTAACTCAGCCCAACGTAAAGGAAATTCTCGATAAGAGCGAAGCCGTCCTTTATAAATTAATACATGGAAAGGACAATTCATGGGTTTGAGTTGGTAGAACTGATTGTCATCCTCCATGGGTTGGTACATGGATTCCCGATAAAAATTAGTGTGTCCTGAGATATGCCATAAATTTTCGTGAGCAATATGAGGCGTGTACAAAGTTTCATACCCGGCAGCCGCATGGCGTTCTCGCCAAAGATCTTCAATTACTCGGCGGATTCTTGCCCCCATAGGATGCCAAAAGACTAGCCCCCCTCCTGCTTCTTCTTGAATCGAAAACAGATCTAACTCTGTACCAATCTTCCGGTGATCTCGCTTTTCAGCCTCTTCAAGACGGTGTAAATAGGCTTTTAGGGCTTTTTTATCAGACCATGCAGTACCATAGATCCTTTGTAGCATTTCATTTTTAGCATCTCCTCGCCAATAAGCACCAGAAACTTTAGTAAGTTTAAAAGCTTTTATTTTTGAAGTGGAAGGAACATGGGGTCCTCGGCAAAGATCGGTAAAATCTCCCTGTTGATATAAAGAAATATCTTGATCTTCTGGGATAGATTCAATAATTTTTGCCTTATACTCTTCTCCAAGATCATGAAAAAAGGAAATTGAATCATTTCGGCTTTTTACTTGCCGATGAACTGAAATATCCTGATCAGCCAGTAGCTTCATCCGATCTTCAATGATTTGAAGATCCTCAAGGGTAAATCCCTTAGGATAAACAAAATCATAGTAAAACCCATCTTCAATCACTGGTCCAATGGTAACTTGAGCTTCTGGGTAGAGTTGCTTTACTGCTTGAGCAAGAAGGTGAGCACAGGAATGGCGAATAATCTCTAGCCCTTCTGGATCCCGATCGGTAATAATGGTAAGGGTAGTATCTTCTTTAATACAATGAGAAGTATCTACTAACCCCTTAGGGATTTTGCCACCAAGGGCTGCTTTTGCTAAATTTCCGTTAATATTAGCAGCAACATCATAAACAGTAACTGGGTGGTCAAATTGACGTTGACTACCATCCGGTAAAGTAATTACAGGCATTCTTTAATAAATCCCGTCCATGGCCCATACTAAAAGCCTGTTGAACAAAAAATTATGGATATCTAATAGGTGGTAGGCGCGATTGGACTCGAACCAACGACCCCCACCATGTCAAGGTGATGCTCTAACCAGCTGAGCTACGCGCCTGAACTTACAATTCTACAACAATTAGATCAAGTTCTGCAAATAATACAATAAAGTGATTAAGATTTTCTTTAGTTATTTTTTTAATCTACTGCTTCACCAAAGTAATATCGTTTTACCTGCTTAATTTTATCACGCACTTGTGCCGCCTGCTCAAAATCTAGATTTTGAGCATGGACATACATTTGTTTTTCTAATTGCTTTAAATATTTTGCCAGCTTCTGTGGTGAAAGATCTGCATAGTCAGCCGATTTCTCGGCTATTTTAGAATCATATTGATGAGTATCCTGATCTGTATAAATCCCATCAATAGTTTCTCGCACTGATTTCTGTACCCCTCGAGGGGTAATATTATGGGTTTGATTAAATTCTATTTGTTTTGTTTGCCGCCGTTTTGTTTCATTAATGGCTTTTTTCATTGCTCCAGTAATTTTATCTCCATAAAGAATTGCTTTACCATGGAGATTACGCGCTGCTCGCCCAATAGTTTGAATTAAAGATCGTTCTGAGCGTAAAAAGCCTTCTTTATCTGCATCTAAAATTGCTACAAGAGAAACTTCTGGAATGTCTAACCCTTCCCTAAGTAAGTTAATCCCTACTAAAACATCAAAAGCACCTAAGCGTAAATCCCGAATAATTTCCACCCGCTCCACCGTACCAATATCCGAATGAAGATATCTCACCCTAACCCCATTTTGATCTAAGAAATGCGTTAAATGCTCAGCCATTTTTTTAGTCAGCACAGTTACAAGTATTCGCTCGTTGACTACAGTTCTTTGATGAATCTCTGATGATAAATCATCCACTTGGGTACTGGCAGATCGCACTTCAATTTCTGGATCCACCAATCCAGTGGGTCGCACCACTTGCTCCACAATAATTCTTGATTTTTGCCCTTCATAAGATCCGGGGGTAGCGGAGACAAAAATAGTTTGAGGGGCTAAGTTTTCCCATTCCTCAAACTTTAAAGGTCGGTTATCTAAGGCAGAAGGAAGCCGAAATCCATAATTCACTAAAGTTTGTTTACGGGAATGATCTCCTCGATACATAGCCCCTAATTGAGGTACGGTCACATGGCTTTCATCAATGATTAATAACGCATCTTGAGGCAGATAATCAAACAGAGTAGGAGGCGGATCGCCTGGATTTCTTCCTGATAAAAAGCGAGAATAATTTTCAATTCCTGAACAATAGCCTAACTCTAAAATCATCTCCAAATCATAACGGGTACGCTGTTCTAATCGTTGAGCTTCTTCCGGTTTGCTGGCTTGATAAAAAAAATCCAATCGCTGAGCAAGTTCAACTTTAATTGCCTCTACCGCTTGGAGCAAAATCTCTCGAGGGGTGGCATAGTGGGTTTTAGGATAGATAGTAAACTCTGGAACAGAATCGAAAAGCTCCCCTGTTAATGAATCAAAGTAAGTAAGTTGCTCAATTTCATCGTCAAATAAAGTAATTCGAATAGCGTTCTCATCAGATTCAGCAGGATAAATATCAACAATTTCTCCCCGTACCCGATACATACCCCGTTGCAGATCCCCCTCACTACGCCGATACTGTAACTCTGCTAAATGCCGTAGAATTTTCCGCTGATCAATAATGCCTCCTACTTTTAGAGAAAGTGTCATTTGCTGATAGCGATCTTTATCCCCTAAGCCGTAAATAGCAGAAACACTCGCTACTACTACCGTATCGTTTCGTTCTAAAAAATTCTTAGTAGCTGCAAGGCGCATTTGCTCGATATATTCATTAATAGCAGCATCTTTAGCAATATAAGTATCTGAGGCAGGCATATAGGCTTCAGGCTGATAATAATCATAATAAGAGACGAAATACCCTACTGCGTTGTGAGGGAAAAAATCCCGCATTTCGCTATAAAGCTGGGCAGCTAAAGTTTTATTAGGTGCAAGGATAATAGTAGGTCGTTGGGTTTGGGCAATTACATTAGCCATGGTAAAGGTCTTACCTGAGCCAGTTACACCCAATAAAGTCTGATGTTTCTCTCCTTGATTTAACCCTTGAACAAGGTTTTGAATAGCTGTGGGTTGATCCCCTGCTGGCTGATAATCACTGACCAGCTGAAATTGATGTTTCATTCTTTAATATAGACACTTTCTGAAAAAATATAAATTAGTTATATTAAGCGTAAATTGCTTCTTCATTTTATTTATTAGGTAGGAATATCCTTTGAACATTCGCCTTGCTAAACGCACTAAAACGATTAAACCTTCCCCCACTTTAGCCATTACTGCTCGAGCTAAAGCGCTTAAATCAGAAGGGAAGGATATTATTAGTTTAGGTGCTGGCGAGCCAGATTTCGATACTCCAGAGCATATTAGACAGGCTGCGATTGAAGCCATTGAAAAGGGATTTACTAAATATACTGCAGTGGACGGCATTCCGAGTTTAAAGCAAGCGATTTTTACTAAATTTGCTCGAGAGAATAACCTGCATTATCAAACCAATCAAATTTTAGTTTCGGTAGGAGGAAAACAGTGTTTTTATAACCTTGCTCAAGCACTACTCAATCCAGAAGATGAAGTGATTATCCCTGCTCCCTACTGGGTTTCCTATCCAGATATGGTCGCTTTAGCCGAAGCCATTCCGGTGATTATTCCTACCACTCAAAAGCAACAGTTTAAAATTACGCCAGAACAACTGGATGCCGCCATTACTCCCCGTACCCGTTTATTTGTAATCAATAGCCCCTCTAATCCTACTGGCGTAGCCTATAGTAGAGCAGAATTGGCAGCGTTAGGAGAAGTCCTTGCGCGGCATCCTCAAGTATTTGTTATTACGGATGATATTTATGAGCATATTTATTGGGGTAACGATTCTTTTTGTAACATTGCCAATGCTTGCCCAGATCTTCATGAACGAATTTTAGTACTCAATGGAGTTTCAAAAGCCTACTCCATGACTGGCTGGCGCATTGGTTATATTGCAGGACCAGCTCCTCTGATTAAAACCATGAAAACTATTCAATCTCAAAGTACTTCAAATCCTACTTCTATTTCCCAAGTGGCTGCTCAAGCCGCGCTCGAAGGAGATCAAAGCTGTGTCAAAGCCATGTGCCAGCAATTCAAGGCTCGTCATGACTTTGTCCTAGCAAAACTCAACAGCATGCCTCATGTGCAATGTGCCTCTGGGGATGGGGCTTTTTATGCTTTTCCAAATGTAGAGGAGATCATTCATTCTCGAAAAGATATTAAAGATGACATAGATCTAGCGGAAAAAATTTTAAATGAAGCTGAAGTTGCCCTTGTCCCCGGATCTGCCTTTGGTGTGCCTAATCACTTACGTCTTTCTTTTGCGACCAGCATGGAGCAGTTAGAACAAGCGTTAGAGAGAATCCATCGATTTTTAGAGTAGAAAGATTTTTAAAAATTATGTAAGTACAAACGACAATTAGTAAACAATTAAAGAATTTATTAACACGTTCTAATATACCCCTCATCGTGGTGATTAGGGCTATTTTCATGGAGCGAAAAAAATAGAATTTGCTAGATATCTGGAAGATCTTTTAGTTTGTTGCCGTTGTATTGCCAGTAGCTAGCACCACGATAAGAATCACTAATATTTAACTGACCTTTGTCTTTATACACTTTGTGAGTAAGTGGCGATAGCTTCCATGTCTGACCGCCATATTCCACTTCACGTTCACCAGCTACCGTAGCTATAATGGCATTATCTGCTGCAAACCTAATCTGCTCACCATCTTTTAAGCCTTTTTTGTAGAAACTGAATAAAGCACCTTGCTTACGAGTGGTAGCTGTTTCCTCAGAATTACGAGTGATAGCTATTTCCTCAAACTCTTTTTCTTTATTAATTTTTTCAGGGTAGATAACCTTACCATCAAATGATAGTAGTAATTGACGCACTAAATCTTTATCTAGTGCGAATAGCTCACTAATGCTTAACCTGTGTTTGCTAAAAATTTCGTGTAGCAGCTTTTCTTTAGCTTCATAGTCTTCAAGCTCGATAGCAAAGAACCGCTTTAGTCCGACCACATTGTAGTAGCCGTTAGCTTCCAAGGTACGCATACGCTCTTGATAATTGTCCGTTCCAGTTTGACCGATTTTGACTAAACCAGGTACGGCTGTTGTCATAAGATAAATAATACCTTTTGCCATAAGAGTTATAAAATATATTAATATTATTAGGTACTTATAAGTTTATTGAAATATGGTTACTGAGGATAAAAGCGATTATCTAGCACTTGCTCCATTGTCCATCCTGTTTGTTCAAAATGAGTAGGAAAGATTTCTGTATCCAAGTTAGTTTCAATAGACGCTTGCAATATTCCATTTTCGTAAGCCTCTATAATGGTTTCGTTTATTTTAGGTTTTAAACTGGGATTTTCTCTAAGTAACCTACTAATCCTTAGTCTTTGATCTTTAATAGTACTTTTCCAGCTATTACTTCGATGTTCTGGTTGGTACTGCCATTTAAGCAAATGTGCCATCAATATAATTAGCCTATTTTCTAAGGCGCGTAGCTCGCTTTTTCCCATATCTTCGACTTCGTCAATTAAAGCGGCTAGATCAATTTCATTAAATCGTTGTTGTCTTAGTAATTGGGCTGTTTCTTGGGTCCAGCCATAAAAATCGGATTCGTAGGTACTCATAGTTTCGCTCTCTGATCGTTACATCTTATTTAAAAATCACCATCGCCACCCATATCAGTACCACCCATATCAGTACCACCTATATCAGTACCACCTATATCAGTACCACCTATATCAGTACCACCTATATCAGTACCACCTATATCAGTACCACCTATATCAGTACCACCTATATCAGTACCACCCATATCAGTACCACCCATATCAGTACCATTCATATCAGTACCATTCATATCATTGCCGTTGTCAGGATACTGTCCACTATCTGGATAGTAACCATAGTATGGGTAATATGGATAGTAATACGGAAAGCTATCAAAGCCACCAGAAAATCCAAGCCAATATGGGTAACTATATATTATTCCTGAATCAGGAGTGCTAGTTTGGGTATAAGCACAAGCAGAAAGAAGCAAATATAGACTTATAATGGTAAACAATATTTTATTTTTTACCATAAAAACACCTTACCAAGAGCCTTGAGGGGCATATATCCAGATCATAATAAGCTAATCAAGGTTTTTAATTTTTAAAAATGCTCATTTTTAGAAGAAAGTTTCATGGCCATTCTCTATCCTCTATAAAGGATAAATCACCTCTTCAGTATAGCGAGTAATAAAAAGAGGATATACAGAATATGGCTACCATAAAAACAGCGTTTGAATAATTGGTTTAAGGACGGATTTTGCTCTAGTTAGGAGCTACTTACTCTCTGTGGTTAAATTTCGCTTCTTGGCTACGAAAAGCCCGTAGTTGGGTACGTAATGCCTCTATAAGGAGGATCATGATTCTTTATCTAGCCGTTTACTGTATTCGATACAGAATACACAAGTAAAACTAATCAATAATAGGAGGCTATATATAGACGATATAGGGTTTTAGATAAGAGTGCTGAGCTTGGGTAGCCTTAGAAAATTCACTGGCATAACACAGTTTATAGTCTATAGTTGACGATGGGACCTAATATGAGCAAGAGGAGTTAACCCTATGAATAAATCACTGAGTGAAGTATCAGCACAAACTGCAATGATCCCACCGACATGCACATCCCAGCTTATGCAGAACTATCGACTCGCCGCTCCTATCTTTGCTGGAACGCAGATCGCCGCAGCGCCGAATCGATCGAATGGTCAATCGGAGGTTTACTCGATCGGTACTGACGGACATGTTTACAGGATTAGCATGGACTCCGGCAGCGATACCGGGTGGAACGTCAGCGATAGGAAATTTCCGGGAAAAGCAACTCACTTGGCGGTTGCCGGGAATCTGAACGGCAGTGTCGACATTTATGCGTCCGACGAACAAAATAGAAATAGCCAGATCTACATCGAAAGCTCATACTTGAGCCTAGCCAGCGGCATTGGCAATAATGCCCTTCAGGTGTTTGGTATTCAAAAAGATGGGTTTGCTTACGTAGTCACTTATCAGGATGCACAAGGTAACTGGCATAATGCGCAAGACGACCACTGGGATCTTGGGGGAAAGCTTCCCGGACCAACGGCTTAAATCACCTCGCTGGTGGCGGGCAACGGAAACGATGGCCACCTCCAAGTTATTGGTCTGGGAACAAATGGTGCGTACCTCGTTGCTTGGCAGGATGCACAAGGTAACTGGAATAATGCGCAAGACGGCCACTGGGATCTTGGGGGAAAGTTTGCCGGACAAACGGCTCAAATCACCTCGCTGGTGGTGGGCAACGGAAACGGTGGCTACCTCCAAGTTATTGGTCTGGGAACAGATGGTTCTGCATACCTCGTTGCTTGGCAGGATGCACAAGGTAACTGGTCAGCAGGACGTAAGCTGGCCTCTCCACCACCCGGTGTCAAATGGTCCACACTAGCTGTGGGCAACGGAAACAAGGGCTATCTCCAAGTTATTGGTCTAGGAACAGATGGTTCTGCATACCTCGTTGCTTGGCAGGATGCACAAGGTAACTGGACAAACGGTCGCCTTCTCGCCATTGGGTGGGTGCCGTTGCCGGATTATGGCCTGAGGAGCGGCCCAAACTCAGTGATCGGGTTGGCAGTGGGCTACGACACCTATAATGTTCCGTTCTTAACCGCTGTACTGCAGGAGGCTGGTGATGTTTTTAGCTTTTGGATTCCTGTGAACGGCGACTGGATGCGTATCCCCTATGATGCTCATCAGTTGTTCGGGTGGGCACCTGCTCTTGTTCCGTTTTCCAGTCATGACAGAGGTATTCACCGCGGAGTCTACGCCAGCCGAACAAATGTAGTAACTATAGGGGATAGGGGCATCCTCGGTCAGAACCTAGCCGACGACGGTAAGTACTGCCTGGGCAAATACACCCAGATTGCGACCGCCAATGGCAATCAGGGTTACTCGGCTGTTTTTGCACTGTGTGATGACGATCAGGGGATTTATTATCTGTACCCAGGGAATCCAAACGACCATCAGTTGTCGAGACTCAAATTGAGTGGAGATACCGCAATCCTGTCGATGGCGGCAGGCTCGGACTGTTCCGGCCTGTTGGAGGTCTTCGCAATAAGCAGTGACAGATTACTTTACCATTGCCGTCAGGACTCAAAGGATCCCCAAAAGTGGGAATTCTTCCTCAAGCTCAACACCGAGCTTACGTTTTCAAGACTCGTGGTGAGCAAGAACCCTGCCGGATTCTCCGATCTGTTTGCGGTCACCACCAGTAATGACCTTTACCACATTTGGCAAGATCCCGAATCCAGAGACTGGCATTTTGATGAGATCGAGCTTTCAACCCGTGGAAAGATCGAGGAATTTAGTTCCTACAGCGTGCTGATGTCAGTCTACGACGGCGACGGCGTACCGGCTATCAATACCAAAGTCCGAGTTTTCAGCGATGATCCGGTTACAATCGAGATCAACGGCTCCACCACGTTTATAGATATGTTAAATCCGTGGACCGGAACAACCAACAGCGGCGGACAGATTGCCATAGCGATGAAGACGGAATCGCTCGGAGTACCGCCGCTCACTGTGTGGACCAACTTCATGCCGGTAGACCACCGGATCGCCGTTGATCCGAGTGCGCCAGTTCAAGCCACGCTTTCAAAAATTGATGCTGATACGTTGCAAAAGGCCACATGGACTGCCGATGACGGCACTCAGACACTGTTACTTCCGAATCATCAAGATGGGAAGACTTTGCAATCAATTGTGGGCGCGGTTACTAGTGCGATGTCACTCGCCCAGACGGCTCCGTCAACCATACCGATGACCACCAATCGCGTGCATCAGCGCACCGATCCTAGGGTCGCCCGCTACATCCAAAACTACGATGACGCTTCGGCCGGCCGGATACATCTAGCGTCCGTGCCTGAGCAGTCCTAGGAGGTTGATTTCAGTTCGGGTCGACCTGCGTTTAAAACGCTAACCCCGGCTCAATACGATGTTCTCCTATCGGATTACAGACGGCTTCCAACGGCGAGCAGTTTCTTTGGGATCGATGTCGACTGGGGAGATGTTTTTGACGCGATCAAGAACGGAGTCGCTAGTGTCTTCAGCTACGTTGTCAACAAAACCAAAGACGGTATCCGGGCAACGTTCAAGCTTTTAATCAAGGGTGCTTGTTATGTGTTTGATGCCGCGGTCCAGACAGTCGAGCAGGCGTTTGATCTGGTAGAGGAGGTATTCAAGGCCGTAAGCGTCGGCTTCGAGGAGTTGTATCGCTGGCTCGGTTTTATCTTTAACTGGCAGGACATCCTGCGCACTCACGAGGTGATCAAGTACAGCATCAACGAAGTCTCCAAATTCGTACCAACTGTTCTGACAACGCTTCAAGAGCAAATCAGCGAATACATCAAGGCTATCGATGGTCAGGTAAAGGATACGTTCCAACAAGCCATAAAAGGCATTGGAAAAAGCAGCATACTTGGTATCCAACAGAGTATCCAACAGAAGTACGTGCCAACACAGCCGGATCAAATGACAGTGATGATGGCGATGGACCACAACATCGTTTGGAACGGCTTAATGAATAATATGACGAATAGTCCGTCGATGCCCGGTGGAAGTGTGAATCTGTCGGCAATACGACCGGAAGCACGAGCGGCAGCTGCGAATCTCATGGAGCTGCTCGAACAGAGCGCAGGTGACTTCCAGTCTTCGGACGCATTCAACCAGGCAAAGGACTATCTGTCTCGGGCAATGACCGCCGGCGGCCCGGATCAGTTCGTCTCGAATACCCTTGCCGGATTGTTGTCCGTTGTGGAGGGTGTTGTGGTTTGGAGTCTTGATGTTGCTGCGAATACAATTGTTACTGCAATCTTTAATGCAGCCAGAAGCCTTATTGCAGAGCTCAATCTGATGCTCAACCAAGAATGGAATATTCCTTTTGTTTCGGATCTCTACTTGAAGGTTACGGGTGGTTCGACACTCACGGCTCTGGATCTGGGGGCGCTGCTGCTCGCCGTGCCGACGACAGTAATCTACAAGGGCATCTTCAAAGTCGCCCCGTTTCCAGACACCGAGAGCATCGCAAGCTTCAAGGCATTTTTCAACGTTGATACGCTGCATCAATCCAGCGGTCTGAAATCGTCACAACAAACACATGCTCAACTGCTCCAAGCAACTCAGTCCGCGAATCTCGAAGATTGGCGAAAAACAGGAGCTCAGATCTTTACAATCTTAGGCTATATAGCAGACATTGGTTACGCAGGCTGCAGGACTCTTCTGGATGCTAACGATGCTAATCCACTCAGTAACAGTAATCCACTCAGTAAGCAACGCAGCGAAAGATTTTCAAAAGCTATGTCGACTTATGCAATAACTTTCAAATTCGTCGGCCAAGCGTTCAAGATCCCTTGGCCATGGAGTACTGAATTCATTTCGTGCGATAGGGAGGGATTTGAAAACATTATTTGGATATACGAATTGCTCCCATTGATTGTAGAAGCCAGTTTCTTTTTTTCCGAGGATGAGTTCGACGACGAGCAACGGAACAGCCGGATCGCGCGCGCTTCAGGCGATAGAGGAGCCGTAATTGCCTCGATTTTTGGAGCTGTCGAAGCAGTCCTGCTAATAATTAAGAACATCAAAAGCGGGTGCAACAGTATAAAAATAGCCTCTGATATGATGTTGTGTATTCCGGAGGTTCTTACTTTCTGTAAGATCAGCTCTCTGAACGAAATCTTCAAGAATGTCCCATTTGTTATTCTGGTGGTGGCCGATGGAATCAGCTTTATTGGGCTCTTGCTTGGGTTCGCGGTGGACATGGGAGGGTCAAGGCCAAAGGATTTCAATACCAGCCGATGATTGCCTTTGTCCGTGTAGGCAGGCGGGAGCTCGTTGCCCGCCATTCCAACATTACAACAACGCAGATCTACGCCCATAATTTAGATAAGTTAAAAACCAGTGTGCAACGATAGTCAGTAAAGCATTGCTTTGTTAAAAGGAGAACGTGATGGCACTAATGGTTGAAGAAGTTTACACAGCGTTTAAATCCGTAGGCATAGATGAAGAGCAAACCAAGAAGTGCTAGCTGCTCATTAAAAGGGGCTCGAACAGATTGGCTTGAATCTACCCATATCTACTATGCTAATATCCGCAAAATGGAAAGATTTGTTGGCATAAGTGAAGCCGCTTCGGCGCTGGGAGTGCCCATCACGACCCTGCGCCGCTGGGAGGCATCGGGCAAGCTGGTCGCCGAGCATACGGCGGGCGGCCACCGCCGCTATGACCTCGCCAAACGCAAACGCGAACTGTTCCGTGCTGCTGTCGAAGCCAGCCGTCGCACCGTGGCCTATGCCCGCGTCTCCAGCCACGACCAGAAGGACGATCTGGAACGCCAAAAACAGGTGCTGGAGCTGTACTGCGCCCGCCAAGGCTGGACGTTCGAGGTCATCGCCGATCTTGGCTCTGGCATGCACTACCACCAGAAGGGACTCAAGAAGCTGCTGGAGGCCATCATCGATGGCCAGATCAGGCAGCATGGTCATCACCCACAAGGATCGGTTGTTGCGCTTTGGGCAGGGTAATGATGCGGACACGACATTTTGAAAATGCTACTTGCAAACTGCCAAATCAACAAAAAAAGGCTTCAACTTAATCTGTTGAAGCCCTTCTCAGAACTTATTTCTACTCTTGAAACTCAAAATTGGCTCCCCGGGACGGGCTCGAACCGCCGACCTAGTGGTTAACAGCCACCCGCTCTACCGACTGAGCTACCGGGGAACATTGAAGCTATTTTAAGAGGGGTTGCCCTTTTCGTCAACCATTCTTTTTATTTATCATGAATATAGGCAGCAGCATAATCTTCCATGGATGCCTGTACTACTTGAAAGGCGTGGTCACGATCATAAGTTTTACCAAGGGTGACTGGAGAGAGCTGATCGGGCACCATTTTATAAGTGACAAAGTAATGGCGAAGCCGCTCTACATAAATAGAAGGTAAATCTATAATATCTTTTACAGAATCTAAGGCACTATCTCCCTTTAATACTGCAATAATTTTATCGTCCACCTCTCCCCTATCAATAGTTTGAATCCCACCAATGACTCGAGCCTCTAAGAGAATATCTGAACGGTTAACAGGTCGCTCAGTTATTACACAAATATCTAAAGGATCTCCATCACCCCTATCTGCTCCATCACATAGACTGGCGACTTTATCCGCTGAATAGGTACGAGGAATTAATCCGTAGAGACTAGGAGGTAGTGAAGAACCATGTTGAGGACGATCTACCCGTAAGCATCCAGTAACCTTATCTAGTTCGTACTTAATGGGATCAAAAGGAGTAATTTCGATATAAGCATGAACAAACTCTGGGGGGGTGGCACCTGTCTCTGCCCCATGCCAGGGATGAAGCCGGTATTTAGGGAAATCTCGGGTAGCGGTCATAATGACTCCTAATTATTTCTTGGTTATGTCAATGTAAGTAAATAGTGTATTCTAATCTTTTCATGGCTGGCCCACATAGGTAGGCACCCAACCACCGGGGAGTGATAAATCCATCCCATCTGCACGGGTAGAAGCCCTGCCCGATAATGCCAAAATTTCTCCTTGATAAGCCCATACTCGAAGATCTACCCATAAATTCATAGGTTTTCCATTTTTATCATTAAGCTGGCTTTTTGGGGTTTTCCTTTGGGCTACATAACCTCGATTGTCTTTAAGTAACCGGCGCAAACGAGAACGCCCTACTTGGCGATTATTAAGTAGTCCTTGAGCTGCAAACCCTTGAGCAGGTTTAAAGATAAATTCCTCTTTTCGTTTTGCAATTAACTCTAAGTTTTCTTCCCGTAAAATATGGGTTTCTGGAATATGCTTGCTTAAAATTTCTCGCTCATCAGAACTAATTCCTAGTTTTTTATCCCAATCAGGTAAAGAAAGAGGCTCTAATAGTCCTTTGTAACTTCGAGTACCATACGTAAAAGGGTTAGGGGCAATATAACAGGATTGATCAGCAAGGTAAGCGGTACGAATATTTGAAAAATTCTCTGTTTCCCAGAGGAAATCTGTAGTGCGATTAATAATAAATATGACTGGCTTACCTTGCCATAATAACTGATTATTATGATAGCTGGTTTCTTCGGGTGCACCAATAACAGCCTCATAGCCCTGATCTTGGAGAAGTTTTTGTAATAAGTAAAGCTCTTCTTTGAACTTGCTGTGCTGAAGAACTTCTGCGTGCTCTAATATGAGAAATATTCCTTGAGGCTGGGATTTAAAAAAATGATGGATCTCCTGAGCAATACATGCAAGGATTTTTTCTTTTAACTGAACAAAAGATAAAGGTGATTCAATGCCTATAGCTTGATCTGCGTGAAAAGCTAAATGATATTGCTCATTGATAAGCCCTGCATAAAATAACCCTGATCCATTGTCATTAAACTCAATAATTTGAGGTTTCTCACTGGGAGGAATATGAAAATCCCATGCACTAAAAAAGCAAGATTCTGATCTCCTATGTTGCGTAATCTCTGGCATGGTTTCCGTAACCCCAATCTGCCAACTTGGTCGAGTGGTTACTTGCTCAAATACATGAACAACCGTTTTAATTTCTTCAAATGCTTGCCGAGAGATAATTTGGGCTTCAGAAACTACAGAAAAATCATCAGGAACAGAGGGTATTCCTGCTTTTTTAAGGGCTAAGAAAAATTGATCTACAGTAGTAGACATCTAGTTGGTTGCTTGCTGGATAGTATTAACTGCCTCTTCTGCTTTATCTACAATTTGTAGCACTTCAATATCTTTAGGATTAATTGCGCCTTCCTTTACCATAGCTTCATGGGCAAAATGAATCAAATGCTGCCAAAAAGCTTTATCCATGGCAATCACAGGGAAACGCTCTAATTTTCCCGTTTGAATCAAAGTAGTTACTTCAAAAACTTCATTTAAAGTGCCAAATCCACCGGGCATAATGATAAAAGCAGTAGAGTATTTTACTAGCATTAATTTACGGACAAAAAAATGCTCAAACTCAATAAATTTATCAAGATAAGGATTAGGACTTTGTTCATGCCCTTTAGATAAGAGGATGTTACATCCCAGGCTTAATCCCCCTGCTTCTTTTGCTCCCCGATTAGCAGCTTCCATCACTCCCGGGCCACCACCTGTAATCACTCCATAGCCTGCAGTGGCTAATGTTTTGCCAAGCTCTCTTGCTAATTGATAATAACGATGTCCTTCTGCAAAACGCGCCGATCCAAATACAGTAACGCAGGGTTGGCGTAAATCTTTAAAACTCTCAAAGCCTCGCAAAAACTCTAAAAAATAAATAACTGCATTTTCAAGATCCGAATGACTATGGCGATGTCTACCTGAGAAAAATTTCTTCTCTGAACCAGCGACCTTTTCAAGCAAGGAAGAATATGCAGCGTTAATCACATCACTTTTCATAGGAGATTTTTAACTTAACTTTTAAGTACCTTTTACAATAGTTAAGCACTATCATACCGTAGCTCATAGAGATTTATTAGGGGTTAAGAAAATCCTTTTATTTTTTTTTCAAAAAAAACGATACATTACAGTTAGCTAAATAAAATACCCATGATGAATGAACTTATTGTAACTACTACTGATTTTATTCCTGGCAGAGAAGTAATTGAAATTCTAGGCATTGCTCGAGGAAGTACTGTTAGAGCAAGAAATGTGGGTCGAGATATTATTGCAGGGTTAAAAACCCTTATTGGTGGAGAAATTTCTGAATACACCAAACTACAAGCGAATTCTCGGGATCAAGCATTCCAAAGAATGATAAAAGATGCCAAAGTGCTAAAAGCAGATGCCATTATTAATGTTCGATTTAACACCAGTATGATTATGGCAGGTGCCTCAGAAGTAATGGCCTATGGTACTGCAGTTAAATTAAAGTAATTGATATACTTTGAATATCATCTCTTTGACATCTAAATTTGTGGATTTAATCTTCAAACTCATTGCTATCATAGAAATTGCTATCCTTCTGAGTATTCCAATTATTCTGATTTTTTTGATTAGAGTAGGTTTATACTTATTCGTAATAGGTATTTTCCTTGGCTGTATTACTTTATACTTTAATCGTCTCGGCAATTTTAGCGTTTATCCTGAAACGCGCTATGTTGCAGGTTTCGGGAGTGGATCGCGGATGTTGGGTAGTCTTGAAAATCGTGGCGTATCCATAAACGCCGAACTGGTGCGACGGCTTATAGCTGCGCAGTTTCCAGAATGGTCGAACTTGCCGATCACGTCCATAGAACCCGGTGGGTGGGACAATCGCACTTTCCGCCTCGGCGATCATATGTCGGTGCGCCTGCCAAGCGCCTCTGCCTATGTTGCGCAAGTAGAGAAGGAACACGAATGGCTGCCGAGACTCGCGCTGCCGCTGCCGATTCCCGTCCCGCTGGCGAAGGGGTCACCGGCCGAGGGTTATCCTTGGCCTTGGTCGATTTACGAATGGCTGGATGGCGAGCCGGTAACGGCAGATAGTATTTCTGACTGGACCGAGTTTGCCCGTTCGGTCGCCCGCTTTCTCGCTGCCTTACATTGGATAGATGCGACGGGCGGGCCTCTGCCCGGAAAGCATAATTTCCAACGTGGCGGCCGCCTCGCTGTCTATGATGCGGAAACCCGCTCCACGCTGCTGGCGCTCGCCGGGCGTATGGATACGTCGGTTGCAGGTGACATATGGACGGCCGCGCTATCGTCGGAGTGGCATGGCCCGCCGCTATGGGTTCACGGCGATATGTCATCCGGCAACTTTCTCGCGAAGGATGGTGCTCTCTGTGCTGTGATTGATTTTGGCTGCTTGGCAGCAGGCGACCCCGCTTGCGATCTTGTGATTGCATGGACGCTGCTTTCCGGCGAGAGCCGGGAAGCATTTCGCGCCGCGCTTCCCCTCGATAGGGACACGTGGAATCGGGCTCGCGGGTGGGCCTTGTGGAAAGCACTGATTACCGTCGCAGACCAAGGCAAGGGCCAGCCCGAACAGGAATCGTCGTGGCAGGTCATAGGTGGGCTGGTGGCCGACTACCGCCAGCAGTCTAGCTAATGTTGCACAACTCCTGAAATTGAGGATCATGTGCAACTTACTCTGGTTCAGTGTGTGCTTTGATTAACACGGCGTGAAACTGCTTTTGCACTCTCAACTCGTTCTGAATAACGATCGGTAAGATAGGTGGTACGACCACGTATGAGCCAAGTGAACTTCACCAATTCCTCACACACATCGACAATGCGCAGATATAGCGGCGATGGTTTCATGCGACCCGCATCGTCGAACTCCGCAAATGCTTTAGGTACCGAAGACTGGTTGGGAATGGTGATCATTCGCATCCAACGACCAAGAATTCGCAATTGGTTAACTGCGTTGAAACTCTGGCTGCCACCAGATACTTCCATGATAGCAAGTGTTTTGCCTTGAGTGGGGCGAACACCACCCAATGCTAATGGTATCCAATCAATTTGAGTTTTCATAACGCCAGTCATAGCACCATGACGTTCTGGAGTTACCCACATCATGCCATCCGACCATTCAACCAAATTACGTAGCTCTATGACTTTGGGATGGTCAGATTCTGCATCATCTGGTAGTGGTAACCCAGAAGGATTAAAGGTACGTACATCACACCCGTACCAACTTAGTAGTTTGCTAGCTTCCTCTGAGGCAAAACGAGAATAAGAGCGTTTTCTAAGAGAGCCGTAGAGTACTAGGATTTTTGGCGGGTGGCGAGATGCTCCCGGCGCAATTAATATATCGATATCAATCGGATGTAATTTATCCGGATTTATATTAGGAAGACTGTCGATAGCGTAATACATGATTTCATTCTTTTAAAGATAATTATTGGACTACCAAGCAAATCTACCAATCGTTCCTCACTCGACCCAACGATATTTTGAGACCTTTGACGATTTCCGATACTTTACTGGAGATTTTAATCATCTATTCAAGTCCGCAGTAAATTAGCGATTCCATAAATAACCTTATTCCTCGTCTTAGGTTTCGAAACAACTACACTGCGGAACCATAAATGGCTCACAGATCTCCGGATGATTCGCACAACAATCATGTACAAGAAACTGTATCGTCTCGTTCATGTGCTTCAAATTTGCATGATAGATAATCGATCGACTCCGCCGCTGCGAAATAACCCAGCCTGATCGCAAAAGCACTGCAAGATGAGCAGACATTGTATTGTGCGGTACGGATAGTCGGCGTGCGATTTCACCGGCAGCAAGTCCTTGAGGCTCTTCACGTACAAGAATCCGGAGTGCCTTCAGGCGAGTTTCTTGTGAGAGGGCTGCAAAACTGTCAATAGCATTGTATATGTCCATATGTCATATATTATTGACATAATGTATGTATGTCAATTAACATAATTCAATGTGAAGTATAGATTAATTTTCTACTGAAAAATAAGAAAAAAGAAAATTTTAAAGATCAGGATTGGTAAATATAATGTAAATCTTTACCCTAAATAGAGTATGTTAGCAATGAGCCAAATATTAGTTGTTCTACAACTTCTTGCCATATCCCTTTGTGTCCTACCTTTTGGTAATACTCCGGGTATTCACTTAGGTTTATATTTGTTTGCGATAGGTATTTTCCTTGGCTGTATTACTTTATACTTTAATCGTCCCGGCAATTTTAGCGTTTACCCTGAAATTAAGGATCATGCCCAACTCATCACCACAGGAATATATAGATATATTCGCCATCCCATGTACACTAGTCTCTTTATTGCCATGTCAGGGATAGTAATTTATAATGATTATTTTCTTAATTTTTTAGGATTAGTCCTGCTAGCCATGGTGCTTATAAGTAAATCTTATAAAGAAGAGAAGTTATTATTAGAGAAATTCCCAGAATACAGGGAATATATGACGAAAACCAAACGATTCATTCCCTGTATTTTCTAGCGTTCCTAGAATTTTTCCTGCAATGAGGTAATTTTCTATATTGTAAATTACGATTCTCTTTTCTAAAATTTCATATCTACAAGAATAATTACACTAGAATACTTAATATGATTACTCATCCATTATTGCAAAAATTTTTTTACCTTTAGAAAAAATTCTAAATTTTTTAATAAACTCTTAATAACTATACCGCTCTAAAAGCCATTAACTTCATCCAGCTTTTATATCATAACCGGTGGCATATAACTGCTAGCTGCAGTGTATAATATGAGAAATACTGAATAAATTAAGTTAAATTGCTCCAAAGTTTAGAAATTTAAAAACTCCTGTTCTCAGCACATCTTAGAAATTTTTAACCAGTAAAGCACGTTATCAATGCAGTCACGTTTACATCATCCTTTTTGGAATAAAGTTGTTACCCATGGTAAATCAGCAGGGATTGAGGTGATAGAAACGGCACTTAAGCTCTATTATGCTTCCCGGGATGAGCAAACCCCAAAGTGGGCAAAAAGAATAGTGTACGGAGCTTTAATCTATTTTATTTCCCCCATTGATGCAATTCCTGATATTTTACCTTTTGCTGGTTACACAGATGATTTAGGTACGCTAGTAGCTGCTGCGGCAACTATTTCTGCTCATATTAAAGAAGAGCATGGAGTGCAGGCTAAAGCTAAAGTCCAAGAGTGGTTTTTGGTAGATTAGTGTATGGATAAAAGAGATATGAGTAAGCCGATTAAGGTTTACTACAATAGTGCCTGCCCTGTTTGCAATGCAGGGATCAAGTCTCAAAAAGCAAAAATGCCTAATAAAGGTGTCATTTGGCATGATGTACATACCCAAACAAGGGTTTATCATGATGTTTCTCATAATCTTGAGTTAGTACGAAAGAAACTTCATGTAATTGATCAAAAAGGAGAAGTAAAAATAGGTATTGATGCTTTTGCAGAAATCTGGAGGCACTCCCCTAAAGAAGTTTGGAAGAGCAAGTTAATTACCCAACCTGTCATTAAACAGGCTTCTGCGTTAGGTTATAGTTTATTTGCCGAAGGATTGTACCGTTGGAATTTATGGAAAAACCATTGGCAACCTAGCACATATCAATCTAAAGACTAGCTTTAGATATTTTTCCCTACAAAGGGATTGGTTTCTTGTTCTACCCCGAAAGTAGACATGGAACCATGGCCTGGTACAAACTGTACTTCATCCCCTAAAGGAAATAGTTTTTCTCGAATAGAGCGAACTAGATCTTCATAATTTCCCCGGGGGAAATCTGTCCGCCCAATAGATCCTTTAAATAACACATCCCCCACTAAAGCTAGCTTACTTTGGGGATGAAAAAATACCACATGACCGGGGGTGTGTCCTGGGCAGTGATATACGTCTAAAGTAATTTCTCCAAAAGAAATTTGATCCCCTTGAGCAAGCCATCGATCTGGGCTAAATCCTTGGGTAGGTGGAAAACTAAACATTTCACTTTGGGTAGAGAGCATTTGAAGCCAAGCTCGATCCTCAATATGAGGACCTTCAATAGGAAGATTTAACTGATTAGCCAGTGTTTTTGCTCCCCCTACATGATCAATATGACCATGGGTAAGCAATATTTTTTCTAGACTTACTCCATGTTTTCCCACTGTAACCAAAATATGATCTATTTCTCCTCCCGGATCCACCACCGCTGCTTTTTTCGTCTTTTTGCACATCAGCAAAGTACAGTTTTGATGAAACTTAGTGACAGGAATAATTTCAAAATCCATAGGTTGGTTACAAAATTTATGTCTGTTTATAGGGACTATGTTTTGATAATTCTGTCATATCTTGTAGCACTACTTTATGCTCTTTAGTAAAGAATTGAGTGACTAGGGTTTGAAATCCAGGGTGACTAAACCAATGAGCAGACCAAGTGGGGGTAGGTAAAAAACCACGGCTAATTTTATGCTCTCCTTGTGCCCCCGGCTCAAAAGCATGAATTTTATGATCAATACAATAGCCAATCCCCTGATAGTAACACAGCTCAAAATGTAGCCCGGGAATATTTTCTGTACACCCCCAGTAACGACCATAGAGGGTAGTATCACTACGTAAATAAAAAGCCCCAGCAATCCAATTTTGTTGTGAATTTTGTGCTAGCATCAAAATCACCGAATCTCCCATAGAATCTCCAAGAGATTTGAAAAATGCCAAACTTAATGCGGGATAATTTCCCTTTTCTTCAAAAGTGGTCAAATAAAACTGATACATGGCTTGCCAGTGGGATTCGGAAGCTTCATCACCGTGAATAATAGAAATGGTAATCCCCTGTTCTTGTACTTGTTTTCGCTCTCGCCGTACCTCTTTACGCCGTTTAGAGGTAAATCTTTCTAAAAATTCATCAAAATTATGATAGCCTTGGTTATACCAATGGAATTGATAGCCTAACCGTTGAATATGCCCACCTTGGGTAAGAGAAGTTAGCTCTTGTTCTTGAGGAAATAGCCAATGAAGAGAAGAAACACCCCATTTTTCAGCTAAGGTAATAACTTGTTGAATAAAAGATTGGGCTACTTCTGTTTTTATATTAGGTTGTAAAAGCAAGCGAAATCCAGTGACTGGACTAAAAGGTACAGCTACTACCAGTTTAGGATAATAGTGCCCTACCATCTGTTCCCACGCTTCAATCCAAGGATAATCAAACACAAACTCTCCAAAGGAATTGGTTTTTAGGAATAAAGGAAGCGCCCCAATTAAATTACCTTCCGGATCTTTACCTAAAAGATATTGGGAAAACCAACCTATATGAGATCCAAGACAATTGCCTACTTCAAGGGCAGCAAAAAACTCATAGCGAAGAAAAGGATTATCCGTTCCTACTAATCTATTCCACTGGTTAGCAGAAACTATTTGGATAGATTGACTAAGAGTAAAAATTAACTTTGAATCAAAATCAGGCAAATAAGTCTCCTAAGTTATAGCCTATCTTAAGCCCGACTGAATCTAAAAGATCTTTTCAAAATAAAAAGATGAGGAGTAAATATCAGTAATCAGTAAGTTATGCTTTCTATCCCTTATAGGTTTAATTATATAAAATTAATTTTATTAATAAATTCAATATATTATTTATTGTTCTAGTTTAGTAGAGTTTTAATTATAAACACAAGGAGCCCAAAAAATGAATAAATCTAAAATACTGATTGGCATTTTAAGAATGCTTTTTTCCAGTGCCCATGCGGACACTTATTTAAATCAATTTAGCACAAAACCCCTATGCCACTGATACCCCTAAACTTTATGATAACTAAGGGAACTATCGAGGAAAATTAAGTAGCAACCCCTATTATCCAGATTCTATCTCTAATCTCTATGGACGCTATAGCAATCGATTCTCTCCTGATAGTATCAATAATCCCTATGGGGCAGGTAATCCCTATCGGATAGATAGCCCTAACAACAAGAAGCACCAGAGCTAAAAGAAAAACAAATGAAACCAACAGCACAAACAATAGTCGAAAGAAATTAGCGAGGGCAGCAAAGGATATTTATAAGCCTAAAATTAGTCTATGCTCGCTCACTTCAATCTACTTGTAATTCCTAGATTTGCCCCCATAACACAATAGAACAGATTGCTTATTTTAATCACTGGAGCACAATGAAATATGGAAAAAATAACCAAAAAAACTGAAGAAACCTATACCATAAAAAATTGGTGGACCCACTTAGTTGTAGGTATTCTTTTTATTATTGGTGGGTTTTGGGTGCTTAAAACCCCTATGGCTAGTTACTTAGCATTGAGCGTATTTTTCAGTGTTATGATGTTTGTCTCAGGAATATCAGGCATCTCTTTTGCTCTTTCTAACAAAAATAAGATTCATGGCTGGGGTTGGCACTTAGCTGGGGGCATTATAGATTTTATTCTTGGTATCATCCTAATTATTTATCCTCAGATCACCATGATAATCTTACCCATATTATTTGCCTTTTGGGTGATGTTTAGGGGATTTTGGGCAATTGGAGTTGCCATAGAATTACAAAAATTTAAAGTAAGGTATTGGTGGATTTCGCTAATTCTTGGGATATTAAGCCTTATCCTCTCCTTTATTCTCATTGATAATCCATTATTTGCCGGTATTAGCATTATCTTTCTTACTGCCTTTACTTTTTTCAGTTTTGGACTTACCCAAATATTCCTAGCCTTTGATCTAAGAAGCTTATCCACGGTGCTGAAAGCATAATCATAAACAGAAGCTTAGAATAGCTCATCTCCGTCTTACAAATTAATTCAAAAAACATTTAGGGATCTTTATCTTGCCTTCATTGAGGTAAAGATCCCTATGAGCATTTCTAAAAACTCTTTGAATTTATAAATGGGTATTTACATTGAGAAAAGTAGCGATCCAGAATTATATAAAGATGTTTATGAAGAAGCCCAAAGATTAATTCGAATCAGTGATGAAATCATTGTTTCTGTAGAAAAAGCAGAAAAAACATCCACTCGAGAAAAGCAGTCTTCAAAAAATGAAACAAAAATAGCAGATTTAAAATAAAATGGTTTTTGCATTCGAACAGGTACACCAATTCCCTTTAACCTTGAAAAGCCATTAAGTTACGACTCTTATAAAAAATGGAGTGAGTTTAGTAACCCTGAGTATCCTGAAAAATTTTATCATTTCTCTGGCGAACCTTCTAATGGGCAAACCAATGTAAGTAAGCCAATTCTTAAGAAACATTGAAAAAAAGCGAAAGAAATTTTTAATGTATAAAGTTACAGAATCTATTTTTAATTTAGATTCCACAGAGTAGAGGATTACGAATTACCAATATCATTTGGGTACAACAATACCATTAAAAAATACAAATAAACTAATCCCTAGTTAAGC
This sequence comes from Candidatus Nitrosacidococcus tergens, assembly GCF_902810445.1. Lineage (NCBI taxonomy): Bacteria > Pseudomonadati > Pseudomonadota > Gammaproteobacteria > Chromatiales > Chromatiaceae > Candidatus Nitrosacidicoccus > Candidatus Nitrosacidicoccus tergens. The sequence continues at coordinate 1,041,254 of NZ_LR778175.1, forward strand.
CCACTTAAATAGACCTAACTAGGGACAGTACGGAGAAATCAATAAACTTTAATCAAAACCCTATTACTAAGATTTTTTCACGGAAAACAAGGAACCGCAGGTTCAGCACCATGAGCCTTTACTTTGGGATGATCCTTTCCTACAAGATGGGTTACCCTTTCTACATCCTTGGCTGGAATATCCACCATCATTAAAATATTTCCCTGATTGACTGCTTCTTCAAATTTTTTTACTTGAGTATTAGGTACACCTACACCTATCATAGATGAAGCCCAGCTTCCAATGCCTACCCCTGCAAGTGCAGTGACAAGTATTGCTCCTCCTGCAATAATACCTGTATCTGCCATAAAATGAGAGGCGATTATCCCAGCAATAATGCCTACAGATCCTCCAATGACGACACCTTTTTCAAGCGATGGGATAAAATCACTTTTCTCTAGAAATCCTGCTACCGGCAATCCTTCTAAGACAATCCCTTCCTTGGCCATAACATGAATGTGACGCTCCTCTACATGAGAAAGCAAAAGCTCATTAACAACTCTCTTAGTATCTTCAATATCTTGGATTAAAAAATAAAGCCTTTTCATTTTTATATCCTCCTAATACCTGCATCTACAAGTAAGTTCTCTACTTAGGTAGTTATCCTACTTTTATTAAAGAATTTCCTTATTCTGTTATTAAACATAGTTCAAGATTCTCAATTATCTATAGGATCAAAAAAATAAATTTAATGTTATTAAAGGTTTATATTAAATATATCTTTAAAAGTATTTGAGAATAGCAAATTTAATCTTGATAAAAAATATGGTAAGCAAGAGAAAAAAAGAGGATAAAAAGAAATTAAAATTATTTTTATAAATTATGAAAAATCATCTACCCCCACTAAATAGTAGGGGCAGATTTTAAATCAACTTAAGCTAAACTTGCCTATATCTGAAAAGCATAGGAAGAAAGTAAGCGGTTAAGCCGTTTAGCAAAAGCAGCCGGTTCTTCTAACTTCCCACCTTCGGTGATTAAAGCTTGCTCAAATAGTAAATTAGCCCAGTCATCAAATTTTTCTTTAGATTCCTCTGATTTTAACCGAATCACAATGGGATGAGTTGGATTTAGCTCCAGAGTAGGTTGTACTTCAGGGGCTTGTTGTCCTGCTTCTTTAAGGAGTCGTCCAAGATAGCTGCTCATATCATGCTCCCCTACCACAAGACAGGAAGGAGAATCGGTGAGTCGATGGGTGAGCCTGACTTCTTTGACTTTATCTCCAAGGGTTTCTTTAACTCGTACGGTTAAATCCTTGAATTTCTCTTCTGATTCTTTTTGTTGTTGTTTTTCTTGTTCATCTTCCATATCCCCCAGATCAAGCTCTCCTTTGGTCACTGATTGTAAGGGTTTGCCATCAAACTCTGGCAAGGAAGCAATCAACCATTCATCTACCCGATCAAAGAGAACAAGTACTTCTACCCCTTTTTTAGCAAATACTTCTAAGTGAGGGCTACTTTTCGCTGCAAGGAAGCTATCGGCAGTAATGTAGTAAATCTTCTCCTGTTTTTCCTTCATCCGAGCAATATAATCGGTTAAAGAGACCTCTTGTGCATCACTATCATTATGGGTAGAAGCAAACCGCAGTAATTTACCTAATTGTTCCCGATTGGCATAATCTTCGCCGGGGCCTTCTTTAATCACCTGTCCAAATGCTTTCCAGAAGGTTTGATATTTTTCTGGCTCTTTTTCTGCCATATCTTCTAGCATACCCAGGATTTTCTTCACCGATCCGCCTCGGATGGTATCAATAATTTTATTATTCTGAAGAATTTCTCGAGAGATATTCAAAGGTAAATCATTAGAATCCACCACCCCTTTAATAAACCGTAAATAACGGGGCATCAGTTGCTCTGCATCATCCATGATAAAGGTACGTTGGACATAAAGCTTAATACCATGGCGTTGATCTCGATCCCAGAGATCAAAGGGGGCACGGGCAGGAATAAATAACAATGAAGTATATTCTAACTTGCCTTCTACTCGATTATGAGTCCAACCCATAGGATCTTCAAAATCATGGGAGATATGTTTATAAAAAGCTTTATATTCGTCTTCTTTAATTTCATTTTTAGATAAAGTCCAAAGTGCAGTGGCTTTATTAACCTGCTCCCACTCTTCTTTAATCTCTTTAATTTCTTCCTCTTCTTCTTTTTTGTTCTCATCCCCGTGATCATGACTATGGTCATGATCGTGAACTTCCTTAATCATTTCAATGGGGACATCGATATGATCAGAGTAGTTGGTAATAATGGTTCTTAATCGCCAGCTATTTAAAAACTCATCTTCTCCTTCTTTTAGATGCAAAGTAATCGTAGTGCCTCGGGTGGGTTTATCGATAGATTCAACGGTGAACTCCCCCGCTCCTTCCGATTCCCAGCGAATTCCTTGATCAGCACCTAAACCGGCTTTGCGCGTTTCTAAGGTCACTTTATCAGCCACAATAAAGGCAGAATAAAACCCTACCCCAAATTGCCCAATTAAGTGCATATCCTTTTTCTTATCCCCAGAGAGATTTTCTAAAAAGGCACGAGTCCCTGATTTTGCAATGGTACCAATATTATCAATTACCTCTTGCCGCTCCATCCCAATCCCATTATCAGCAATAGTAATAGTCCGTTGATTCTTATCAAAAGCAATCTGAATTTTTAGATGACTATCCTCTTCAAATAAAGCATTATTAGTGAGAGCCTCAAAGCGAAACTTATCTGAAGCATCAGCGGCATTGGAAATCAGCTCCCGCAGAAAAATTTCCTTATTGCTGTATAAAGAATTAATCATCAAATGAAGCAGTTGCTTCACCTCTGTTTGAAAGCCTAGGGTTTCCTTAGGACTAGGGGTGGTCATGTACTAAAATCTCCTTTTTTTATAATCAATAAAATTACTTACCCTAACATAAGGGCATTTTTTAAATAATCAAGGGGGTAATTTACTGTAAATTTTTCGATACTAAACTATATGGCAGTAGCTATTTTAGCTAGTCGTTGGAGATGGTATTCTCCTATCACTTCAGGTTATAAACTGTGTGTGGTTTGCCCACTAATAATGCCTATTAGTTTTTAGAAAATTAGATTCTGTTATCCTTAAGCTGAACAAGCTATGTTTTACTCAAACAGAATAATATGCTCATTAAAAAAATCTCCACTACCCCCTATTTAGATCAACGCCCGGGTACTTCTGGGCTAAGAAAAAAAGTTAAGCACTTTCAACAGCTCAATTATTTAGCGAATTTTATTCAATCTATCTTTGATGCTTTAGACTCCCCAGCAGTTAAAACCTTAGTTTTGGGAGGTGATGGTCGTTACTATAACCAAGAAGCCATTCAGATTATCTTAAAAATAGCGGCTGCTAATCAGATTGGCAAAATAATTGTGGGTCGGGATGGATTATTTTCTACCCCAGCAATTTCCTGCGTAATTCGTAAACACCAAGCTTTGGGCGGGATTATCCTTTCAGCAAGCCATAACCCAGCAGGAATAGATGGGGATTTTGGAGTAAAGTACAATACCAGTAATGGAGGACCTGCTCCTGAATTTCTCACTGAAGCTATTTATCAGAAAAGCCAGCAAATTAATCGCTATTTTATCTGTCAAGGTGAAGATCTACCTTTAGATCAGTTAGGCACTTATATCTTAGGAGAAATGACAGTAGAGATTATTGACCCTATTGCCGATTACCTTGCTTTAATGGAAGCTTTATTTGATTTTGATCAAATTAAAGATCACTTTAAGCAGCAAAAATTTCAAATGTGTTTTGATGCTATGCACGCAATTACTGGCCCTTACGCTCAGGCTATTTTCCAACATCGGTTAGGCGTTCAGCCAAGTGCGTTATTCAACCATATTCCGCTTCCTGATTTTGGTGGCGGCCATCCAGATCCTAATTTAGTCTATGCAAAAACCTTAGTAGAGAAAATGTATGGGGAAGCTCCTCCAGACTTTGGAGCAGCTTCTGATGGAGATGGGGATCGGAATATGATTTTAGGTCAGCATTTTTTTGTAACGCCTGCCGATAGTCTAGCTGTGCTAGCTGCTAATGCTCATCTTGTGCCCGGTTATCAAGGGGGATTAGTTGGAATCGCTCGATCTATGCCTACCAGCCAAGCTCCCGATCAGGTGGCAGAAAAGTTAGGTATTCCTTGCTATGAAACGCCTACGGGTTGGAAGTTTTTTGGTAACTTACTAGATGCTGGGAAAATTACCTTATGTGGTGAAGAGAGTTTTGGCACGGGGGCTAATCATATCCGTGAAAAAGATGGGCTGTGGGCAGTGTTATTTTGGCTTAATTTATTGGCAGTGAAAAAGCAATCGGTCGCTGCTATGGTGAAAAATCACTGGGCAGAATATGGTCGCCACTTTTATAGTCGTTATGATTATGACGATTTACCGCTAGAAACTGCCCAAACGCTTATGGAAGATTTAAATAAGCAGCTTTCTACTTTAGTGGGTAAGCAGTTTGGCAGCTATAAAATATATATCGCTGATGATTTTTCTTACCAAGATCCAGTGGATCATACAATCACTGCGCATCAAGGAATTCGGCTATGTTTTGAAGATGGATCGCGGATTATTTATCGTCTTTCAGGAACGGGGACGCAAGGAGCCACTTTACGGGTATATTTAGAATCCTTCGCTCAAGATATTAATCAACACAATCAAAATTCCCAACAAGTCTTAAGTACCCTTGCTACCCTAGCCCAAAATATTGCTCAAACTCAAGAAAAAACAGGTCGCAGCCAACCTTCAATCATTACTTGATCTGCTTATCTTTCACTATTTTAAATCAGGAGAAAATAACGGATAATAAAAAGCAATATATTATTCAACAATAACCATTTTACTTAATAAATTTATGTTTAATATCACCAAAAATATTAATAGATACCTGCTTATCAGCAGCTACCAGAAGATCTATGCTCAACTCTCTATACTAAAGAGAGCTATAGATCTGTGCAGACTGCTCATCTCATTATTTCTTCCTACGGCTTATTTGTCATCAAAACTAAGCCCATAAAAAGCTAGGTTTTGAAAAAAAATTAGACTTAAACCAAAACCTCTTACGGTAAAACTATTGCCATCAAAAAGCATTGGCAGAGATATTGAAACCAAGCTAAATGTTATGCATTCCATAGTTATTTCTACCGGAGATTGTCAGCTTAAGGGAGAAATATCTCTAATGTGCTTCTATTGGGTTTTTGTGCTAGATTGCCGTCCCAAACGCTAATCTACTGCTTGTTATCGGTCATCCTATTGAACAACCGTACTGAAATTTTACACAACTGCATAAAACCAATGCTGCAGCACATTTGTTTTTATCTCAATTGCAGCTAACGACAAGAATAAAATTTTATAAACTCATACCTACAATATTGTAATGAAAATAAAAAGTGCAAAATCATTTCGTTTTTGGTACAAGACCAAAATCAAAGAACATGACAGAGACAATAAAAGCTACAATGAAAATTTTGTAGGCACTTACTACGAACAAGTTGGGCAACCGAAAGTTAAGGGTTTTTTTGAAATGTATCATGGAGATAAGCCTGACATTGCAAGCTATTTACCCTCAATTTTAAAAATTGCAGAAGATGGACAAGCTATTTATGAGTTTTTGCAAAACGCTGTTGACTGTGGTTCTGCTCATTTTTACATTTTCTACAACGAAAAATATTTCTTAGCCATAAACAACGGAAGTCCGTTTGATATTGAAGGCTTACAATCTATTTTAAACATAGCTCAAACTACCAAAAAAGACCCTGACAAAATTGGACGGTTTGGGATTGGCTTTAAATTGGCTCATAGATTAGTGGGGAAAAACGAGGGAACATATGAACTTGTAAATCAATACAAAGGTCCGATTCTATTCAGTTGGGCAAAATTTGAAGACTTACGAGGCTTGATGAATAAAGAAAAAATTGAATCTATATCCTCCTCTGATTCATATTTGCTCAAAATTATTCTAACAAACTTTCCGACAGAGCCAAATGAAATTGTAAAAGACTTAGAGTACAAAGATAGAGTTTTATTTCCTCAAGAGGAATTAGACGAACTTGTCGATTTTCTCAAAGAAAACTTTGAAAAACATTCGGAGAGCCTAAATTTTCGTACTTTAGAAAAAGGGAGCTTATTTTTTATCAAGTTAGGCGAAGGTAAAAAGGCTGTTTTAGACAGAGATTACGGCGAGCTTGTGAATGGGATTCAGTATTCCATGAACATGTTGAAAAATTTGAAAGAGGTTTATATAAATGAAAATCACATTGACAAAATTAAATTAAAACTTAACGAAGGTAGAATACCAAAAGAATCAGAAACTTTTCAAAAAATTTCACCCGAATACAAAGAGTTTGATATTAAATTTTGTATTGGATACCCTGAGATTGATTTCGGCAATATAAATGCTTTTGACAATATCAAAGAAATTAAAAAATCGCCTAATTTCTATAAATATTTTCCAATGGGAGATGAAAATAATGGCTTTGGATTTATTGTTCATTGTGATGGTTTTAGCAACGAAGTAAATCGCCGTAAATTACAGCAAGATAAAATAAACAATAATCTATTCCCAGAGTTTGCTAAATTTATAATTAACAGATTAAAAAAACACAGACAGAACATTGATAAAAACTACAATCGAGATGGATTTTTAAATCTTTATGCTGTTCTGTTACTTTCAGATATCCCCGACAAGCAAAATAATGTTTGGTTGCGGCCAATATTCTATAACAGAATTTTGTATTTTCTCAGAGAGAATATTCCCACCAAAGGTGGTAGTTATTCTAGTAATTTCCGAAATGTAAAGATCAATAAATTAAAAATCAATGTCAATTTATCCGATTTTGGATTAAGTCATATTCAATGGTTTGAATGGGATAATGAAGCAGATAAATTATTGATTGACGAAGCAACTAAATCTGAAAAATTAGGTATTAAAGAATGGGATATTAGAGATGTTGTAGAAAACGCAACTCTTGAAAGCATAAATAATTGGATTGCTAATTGCGACACACAACAATATGAAGCATTTTTAAAAGAATTAGAAAATTATACTTATTTACGAGATACAACTAAAAAGAAACTTCTTGATATAAAACTTTTTAAGTTTTCAAACGACAAATTTCTTTCTTTTAGTGAAGTAGTAAAAAAAGACCCTTACGGAAAAGCAATTTATGGTTTCCCAAACTGTTTTTTCAGTAACATAAAAACTAAAGAGATAAAAAACGAACTTATCAAATTAGGATTAGTAGTTTCTGAATTATTGATAGAAGATTTCCCTAAAATATTTTCTTCTGTTGTTATACCCGATGATAAAAAACATTATGACTTAATTGCTAAATGGTGCATAGAAAATGCGAATAAACTTTCAGCCAAAGAAAAGAAAAAACTGTTTCTTAATTTCATAAATGAAACTACGAAGTTTGATAATGTAGCTGAAAGCACATTAAAAGATTTGTGTTTGTTTTGCGACAGCAATTCAGAAATTAAACCATTAAACAAACTTGTTGATTTAGATTCCAATACACTAAGTTGGCTAAACGCTTACAAAATAAAAAGCGATGAGTTTTTTACCGAACTTAAGCCGTTTTTAGTTTCTGAAAAAAAGTCTTTGTTTACGGAAATATATCTTCCTAAACAAGATGTAATTCTTTCAGAATTAACCGAAGCAAACGAAATCAAATCACTAATTGAACTTTATCAAGATAATCAAAGACAATTTTTTAGAGAGTTCATCATAAAGAAAAATGAAAGCGGATTTTTGATAGTAAGAAAAACTAATAACACCTATCAAGTTCAATCTGTTGACCAAGAAGCAAGAAGTTTTATTGATGCAAATTGTGCAAATAATCTATTCATATTGCCATACGAATTTTTGAACTATAAAGAAGATGATGGAATTGTAAAAGCAGACGATTTACATGGTTTACTTTTGGATTTTGTTGATATAGACGAACATAAGAAAACTCTTGTTGATATTGTAAAATACAAAGCAAAATATAAATTCCTACAAAAACTTACTGAGTTTAGATTTAATTCAGAAACAACTTATACAAAAGAAGATTACGAGTTCAAAATTTTGGATTTGGCTTGTAATGAATTGAAAAAAAGCGATTATAAAGAATTTAAAAACAAAGTAATAATTGAAACAAGACAACGAAACTTCACACTCTCAGAGATTTCATTGTTTAACGACAAGATAAAAATTTCAAACAAGGAATTTAGCTTGTCTAAAATCTTGCCTTCAACACATCAAAACAGCAATTTGGTAGGTGATTTAATATCCTTGTTTTCAAAACAAGGAATATCAAACGAAAAACTAAATGCTTTGTTTGGCGTTAATGAAGAACTTAAAATTGAAGATGTTTTCAAAAAGTTTTTAGAGCAAGTTCAGACATTCGCTAATCCAGAACAATTTTTCTTTCTAATATTCTACCACCAGCAAAAGTCAAAAGTTGATTTATCCAAATTAGGTTTTGATTTGAATAGTGCAGTTTTCCCTTCTGAATTTGCATCAGAAAAAGAAAAATTACCCGAATACTTACAAGATTGGATAACAAAAAAAGAGATAAAATTATCTGAACTTGAAGAAATAGGTATTTTTACTGAAAACTCAACATTGGTTTCCTTGCGTAAGTTTTTCCTATCAAAAACGGATTTTAATGAAAATACGATTGCACAGGACAAAAAACTTGCAGACGGGAAAATGCTTTTTAATACATTGGAATTGCTGAAAGAAAAAAGAATTGAATTAAGGAAAGAAAATGAATTTTCTATTTTCAAAGAAATTGTCAGAGTAATCAATTCCAGTAGAGCAAAAGGACGAAAATTGATAATTCAAGACGAATATAACTTTGAAAGCTTGGAAGAAAAATCAACAGAGTGGAAAAAAACAGAGCGCTATACAATTTATCTGTACGATGGCGAAATGCCTATTGCTGTTGATCTTAATGAAATAGACGACTATGTGTTTTACCATTACTATAAAGATAATTATGCTGTAAACGATAACATAATTTATCTGAACAACAAAGAAGACAAAAAGAAAACACTTCAAAAAATAGCTTCCGATGATGAAAATGATTTCTCATTTGAAGATTTGTGGCAATTATTTGGAGAGCATACGGACGAAACAGAAAAACTTAAAAAAGAAAATGAAGTACTTAAAAAACAATTAAAGGGCGATAAAAAACAAGATAAACCAGAAATAAACAATTCTTCTTTAGATGATGTAAATTATTTCATTTCCGAACTTGAAGGAACAGAGTGGAATAGCTTTGTTCCCGAATTAAAAAACATATTAGAATTGTCAGATTCTCAACCGAAAAAGTGGCAAAAGCTCTTTAATTTGATTGCAAAAATCAAGTTAGCTAAGGAGTTGAACATATATTTTGAGGTAGCGAATAAAGATTACAACCATTTGGAAAATGACAATGAAAAATACTTTGTTCATAGTGCGAGAGGTGCATTTGCATACATACACCCGAATGAGATTTTGAAAATGAAAAATGAAGGTTATAAAATGGCATTAGATTTTAGCACAAAATCAAGAATTAAAATTTACCATACAGCCGAAGAAATCCTTCAACTGAACACAAATCACATTTTAGCTTATCAAAACAAAAAAACAATGGAAGAATTATTTAGCTTTTGTCAAGCGAATAGAGATGCGAATAAACACCTTTTAGTTATTGATAAAAATAATTCAGGAGAAAAATCAAGAGCATTATTAAAATTATTAAATATTGAAGATAATTATCAATAACACCAAGCATATAGATTCAATTCAAGACGAGCTCATTAAAATATGTTCTCCACCTCGCAAAAATGAAAATCTACAATGTTTTGTTTCTTCCATTCAAGATGATAATGCAAAAAATCGAAGCGGCCTTAACTAATGTTTAAAAAGTCATTAAACAAATCAATGAAAATTTTGACAACCATAATATCAAAATGGATACAGCCAATTTATCTTTGCTATCAAACAACTTTGATAAGAATAAGAAATTGCTAGACAATTTTATATTGATAGTCATATCATACTAACATCTGACAATAGATTCCAGCTCAAATCAAAAGGATTCGGTATAGCGACAATTAAACTGAAAGACTTTTTAAAACAAATGAAATATTAGCCAACGCTACAAAAACCAAATAAAAATGCAAAAGAGCTACCAGTTAATGCACCACGAAAAATCAAATGAACGGACAAATCATGCAGAGTCGAGCTTAACATCATCGTAAAAATGGCTACCTACGCTATCTACGGCTTAGAGTGGCGGAGACCTTAGTAGACAGAACGACCGCGACCGGGCAAAAATCAACATTCCGATAAGTTTCTATTTCGAACTGACTTCAAGCAAAAATTGAAATTATAAACTTGAAACATACAACGAAATTAGAAATTAAAATGGCTGAAAATAAAATAGCAAAACCTTTTTTGAAGTGGGCAGGTGGAAAAACTCAGCTCATTAACGACATTGAAAAGGTTTTGCCCAAAGGCATAGTAAAATCAAATTTTACTTACATCGAACCTTTTGTGGGAAGCGGTGCGGTGCTTTTTTGGATGTTGAATAACTTTCCAAACTTGAAGAGAGCTGTGATTAATGACATCAATGAGGACTTAATAAACACCTATAAAAAAATCGCTTCAAGCCCAAAAGAATTGATTTCAATTCTTGAGATTTTGCAAAGCGAATTTCACGCTTTGGAAGGAAACGAAGACAATAAAAAGGCTTATTATTACGAAAAAAGGATTTTATATAACACCAGAAAAGAAACAATAAGCGGGCAAGTTGCTTTGTTTATTTTCCTTAATCGCACTTGCTTCAATGGCTTGTATCGAGTAAATCGCAAGAATGAATATAACGTGCCTATGGGCAGTTACAAGAAGCCGATGATTTGCGACAAAGAAAATATTTTAGCAGTTAGCGAAGCATTACATAAAGTAGAAATTTTGTGCGGAGATTTTGAACGAACCATTAATTTTTCTGAACAAAAGACACTTTTTTATTTTGATCCGCCATACAAACCATTGAATGAAACTTCCAGCTTTAATTCTTACGCAAAAGACGAATTTAACGATGATGAACAAATTCGTTTAAAGGAATTTTGCAATAAACTTGACGTTTTAAATCACAGTTGGATTTTAAGTAATTCAGACATAAAAGGAAAAGATAAAAACGATAATTTTTTTGATGATTTGTATTCAGGTTTCAACATT